>DASQBH010001025.1:0-8569 GCA_035635315.1 Longimicrobium sp. | reverse complement strand
GCTCCACGGCACAGCCGCGGAGCCCGCAACATTTGCCGGCGAAGTCCAGGCGTCAGAGCCGCCGGCGGCCGCGGCTGCGGTGGATGGCGTGCAGCAGCACCAGCAGCACCAGCGCGCCGATGAACGCCGTAAAGATGGTGCCCGCCAGGCCGCTGAACGGGGTGGTCACGCCCAACTGGCGAAAGATCCATCCGCCCACGAAGGCGCCCACGATCCCGACCACGATGTCGCCGATCAGCCCCACGCCGCCTACCAGCAGCCCCGCGAGCACGCCCGCGACCAATCCCACGATCAGCCAGGTGAGTATGTCCATCGTCCGTCCTCCGTCCGTGTGAGTATCCGACCCGAACCCGTCCTGACGCGCAATCACCGAGCCGTCAGGCTCTCTCGCGACAGACGGGATGCGGAGAAAGGCTCCTCCGCATCCCATCCCGCTATTCCCTATTCCCTATTCCCTATTCCCTATTCCCTGCCGTTGCCGTTCACAGCCCCTGCCAGCTCAGCCGCACGTAGTAGAACGCACCGTTGAAGCCGAACGGGCTGATCTGGTTGTACGGAAAGATCCCCGCGTTGCTGTTGTCCGCGCCGGTGGGGCTGCGGAAGTTCTGCTCGGGGTACACGCCCAGCACGTTGTTGGCGCCGATGGCCGCCGTAAGCCCGCCGCGCAGGCGGTAGCTCACGTCCACGTCCGTAATCCACCGTGCCCCGAAGGTCTGGTCGGTGTTGGTGGGCGAGCCCTCGGGCGCGGTGCCGTACACCGACACCTCGCCAAAGCGGCGGTTGTTCAGGTTGACCGTCCAGCGCTCCAGCGCGTAATTCAGCGCCAGGTTCAGGCTGTTGCGCGGCTGCCCGCGCTCCAGCCGCCCGCGCTCCACCCGCCCGAACAGCACCTCGCCCAGGCCGATGAGCTGCGGCGGCGTGACCACCGAGTCCGTCAGCACCTCCGTCTTCGTAAGGTTGCCGCCGCCGGTAAAGCGCAGCATCCCCGGGCCCACCGTGCGTGCGTAGTTCAGCACCACGTCCACGCCCGTCGTCCGGGTGTCGATGGCGTTGGTGAAGAACCGCCCGCCCGTCACGCCCACGAAGCCCGCCGCCTCGAACAGCTGGCGGATGGCCGTGCCGGTAAAGTTCTCCGAAAAGACGATGCGGTCGTCGATGTCGATGCGGTACGCGTCGACGGTGAGCGACAGCTCGCGCGCGGGCTCCCAGGCAAAGCCGGCGCTGTAGTTCACCGACTCTTCGGGGCGCAGCGGGGTGGCGCCCAGCACCGCCGCCTCGGGGCTGCCGGCGGGGAAGGTGCGCACGTCCACCGGCGTGTTTACGCCGTTGATCACCAGGAAGTTGGTGGCCGTGGACGAGAAGTAGCTCTGCCCCAGCGACGGCGCGCGAAAGCCGGTGCCCACCGCGCCGCGCAGCGCCAGCGTGGGCAGTATCTGCGCGCGCGCCGCCAGCTTGCCGTCGCTGGTGCTGCCGAAGTCGCTGTAGTCCTCAAAGCGCCCCGCCACGTTCAGCAGCAGCCCGCGCACGGGCGTGATCTCCACGTCCACGTAGCCGGCCCAGTTGTGGCGCGACACGTCCTTGGCGTCGGACGGGCGGAAGCCGGGGAACACCTGCGCCCCCACCGCCGCCAGCTGCCCCGCGTTGGGACCGTCCAGGATCAGCACGCCGCCGTTGGCGTACGACGCCTCTTCGCCCGCCTCGATGCCGTAGCCGTCGCGGCGGTACTCGGCGCCAAACGCCACGTTCACCGCGTCGGGAAGCCCCAGCGAAAGGGAGCGCGACAGGTCCAGGTTGACCGTGGTCTGGTCGAACTTCAGCGTCCCCGCGTAGAAATCCGTCGGGCTGGCGTTGCCCATCGACACGTTGTTGCTGTTCAGCACGTCGAAGGCAAAGCTGTTCTGGCCGTACACGCCGCTCAGGTCGTAGCGGAACCCGGCCGCCGTGCCGCGCACGCCGGCCACGCCCGAGCCGTCGATGATGGTGGTGGAGATGAGCGGCAGAAAGCCGTCGGGGTGGATGGAGCGCACCGTGCGCGCGTCGTTCGCGCGACGGAAGAAGCCCGCCGCCTCGCCGTCGCGCCGCGACAGGCCGCCAAAGGCGTACGCCTCGATCACCTCGCCCAGCGGGATCGCGGCGTTCAGAAACCCGCCGAAGTCGCGCGAGTCGCTGTCGCCCTGGCGGTGGTTGACGACCGCGCGGTTGTTGTTGCGCGGGTCGCCCGTGAAGTACTGCTGGCGCGTGTCCGGCAGGGAGCGGTTGGTGTTCTCGCGGTCGCGGAACTCGGCGCTCAGCGTCACGTACCCCCGCTCGCCAAAGTCGCGGCCGCCGGTGCCCGCCACCTGCAGCACGCGCCCGTCACCCTCGGTGGTCTGCCCCGCGCTCACCAGCGCCTCGCGGCGGCCGCCCTGCTTGAGGACGATGTTGACGACGCCGGCGATGGCGTCGGAGCCGTACTGCGCCGCGGCGCCGTCGCGCAGGATCTCGATGCGCTCGATGGACGACGCGGGGATGGCGTTCAGGTCCACCGCCGTCGATCCGCGGCCCACGCTGCCGTTTACGTTCACCAGCGCGCTGTTGTGGCGGCGCTTGCCGTTCACCAGCACCAGCACCTGGTCGGGCGCCAGGCCGCGCAGGGTGGCGGGTCGCACGTGGTCGGTGCCGTCGCTGACGGTGGCGCGGGGAAAGTTGACGGAGGGCGCCAGGCGCTGGATGATCTGCGCCGTCTCCGTGAGCCCCGTCGCCTGGATGTCGGCGGCGGTCAGCACGTCCACGGGCACGGGCGCGTCCGTCGCCGTGCGGTCCGGGCGGCGCGTGCCCACGGCCACCACCGCCTCCAGCACCGCCGCGCCTTCCACCAGCCGCACGTCCAGCGTCGTTACCGTCCCGGCGCTCAGGTTGACGGAGATGCGCTGGGTGTTGAAGCCCAGCCGCGACACCGTGAGGTCGTACCGCCCGGCGGGCGCGCTGAGCCGGTAGCTGCCGTCCTCGCCCGAGGTGGTGCCCGGCCCGCCGCTCAGCCGCAGCGCCGCGCCGGGGAGCGGAGCCCCGTCGCCCGCATCGGTCACGCGGCCGGTCAGGGTGCCGTTCTGCGCCGCCAGCGCCGGCGCAAAGGCGGCGGCCAGCAGCAGGGCGCCCGCGGACAGCGTCCGGCGCAGACGCCGGGTACGGGGGTGCGACACCTGAACAGGGTGTGGTATCATGGCGGTGGATGCAGAAAGGGGTGCGCCGTCCGCGTGCGGAGGCCGCGGGAGCGCGGCGCGGGCGGGTGCGGGTGGATGCAGGGACGGGCTGATGTCGAACAGATAGGCGCGGGTTACGGTAGATGCAAGAACTTTGTCTCACCCTGATTCCGGGCGGGGACGGACCCATCCTCCCGCGGGCCGGAACGCGCGAAGGAGTGATGATGGACTGGAAGCCGTACGATCCCGCATGGCTGGCGGACTGGGTGCGCGCGAACGTGCCGGACGAGCCGTGGCTGGCGGACGCGCTGGCGCGCTGCACGCGTGCGATGGAGGGCGGGCGGGCGTACCTCTACTTCGTGGACCCGGCCGATGCCAACCAGCCCGGCGCCGAGTGGCAGATCGAAGATTCGCGCACGCTGCACCATCCAAAGGAGGGCACGCTGGTGCTCGACATCCTCACCGGCCGCCGGGTGGGCGGCATCGAGTTCCTGGCGCGGTTGTGACCTTTCGCCATCCCCGGGGTACCGTCACGAACGGAACTTGCATTTCCGGCCCGCGCCTGCCTGGCATCATCGCCATGGGAGAACCCCCGCTCGCGAGGTGACGATGATGCTCCTGCGCTGCGCCCTGCTGGTCCTTGCCCTGGCCGCCGCCTCCGGATGCATGCGCTGGCGGCAGATGCGGACGCTTCCGCCCGCGCAGGAGGCTCCCGTTTCCCTCCGCTCCGCGCGGCTGACCACCACCGGAGCGGAGGCCCCGGCCCGGACTCCGAGGCTGGTGCTGCTGCGCGACGTGCAGATTACGTCCGACAGCGTGATCGGCTGGGCCAAAGGCGCGGGGGACCGGGTGGCGGTGCATCGCGACCAGGTGAGCGTCCTGGAATCGCCCGCGGTCGACGGGTGGAGGACGGCCGGCGTGGCGGCGCTCGTGGTCCTGATCGCCTACGGTGTCGCGGTGATGTACGCGCTCATGAACCTGGTCTGACCCGTGTTCGCCCATCCTGGTCCCGTTCACCCCGATGCGCCGTGAGCCGATGAAAACGATCGCACGCCTGTTCGCCGTCCTGCTGATGATCGCCGCCACCGGGTGCACACGCTACCGGACGAATGCGCTGCCGGCGCCGGAGGAGGGTCCGGTTTCGCTCCCCGCCGCCCGCGTGACCCCGCGAGGGATGGGGACGATGGTGGTGCTCAAGGACGTGCAGGTCACCGCGGACAGCGTGACCGGATGGGCAGAGGGAACGCCGGACCCCAGCGGGCTGCTGCGCGGCCCGCGCACGCGTGTGGCCATGCATCGCAGCGAGGTGCTGCTCTTTGAGCCCGCCACGCCCGACAACCGGGCCACGGCCGGCAGCATCTTGCTGAACGGGCTCCTGGGCGCCGCCGTGGTCGCCCTGTACCTCATCAGCCAGTCCGCCGTCTGAACCGGATCGAGGTGCCCGAAACACCGCGCAGACACAGCGAAGCCCCGTCCCGACGATTGTGAGCCGGAACGGGGCTTCTTGCGTTTGCGGCCGCGGCTTCTGCCGATGCAGATCTACTCCGGCGATCCGTGCGTTGCGGACGCGCGGGTGCTCGGGACGCCGCATGTACCCGGGCCGCCGAGTCCGCGCAGGCGGACTTTGCGAATTTCCAGCGGCGAATTCATTCGCTCCAGCGGACGGCACGCGGGTGGATCAGATCCGGCAGTTCCTTCAGCCGCCCGCGCCCGACCGCGCGGAGCGGGTGTCGCGGCTCCAGCGAAAGAGGCTCGCAAGCGTGCCGTGCAGGTCGTCCAGCGCTTCGGCGCTCAGGTCGCGCTCGGCGGCGTAGCGGGAAACGACCCGCGCCGTCACGGCCGCCAGCGGCACGTCGCCCGCGGTGGCGTGCAGCCACCCCGACAATCCATCCAGCGCATCCTCTTCCTGCCGCCGCGTCCACGCCGCCGACCGGTCAGGGCGGTGCAGGTATTCCGCCACCGCCTCGTCGAACATCGTCATCATCTTTTCTCCGCGTGCTTCTCCCTGCGACCCGCTCTCTGTACAAAGCTGACGCAGGACATCACACGGCGTCACCGCATCCGGTCGAGGATTTGTAACAGTGCCGCTATGAACGCGCGCACTGTTACTCCGATTGTGGATCTCTACCGGTGATTCCGGTTGCGGACGTGGAAGTGCATGGAAGGCCGCACGCAGCCGGGCCGCCGGGTCGCGCAGGCGGGCTTCGTGCGGTTGTTGCCGCGAAGCCGCGGATTCCTTCGCCCGGCGGGCCGGGGGCAAGCAGCCTGATCAGATGCGCAATCCATCCGCCCGCATCACCACCCGTCGCATCGCTTCCCTCCGCCGGAACTCTGCCGATTTTCTCCCTGCCGGACGTCGTCGATCATCAACCCCTTGACGCCAGCGCCTGTACGCACTATCCTCGCTGAGAGAAATTTAAGCGACTCTAAAAATCGACTTTGGAGATGCACGGAATACGCGGACGCGGGATTGCGCGGTGGGTCGGGGGGCTGCTGGGCGTGGTGGCGTGCGCCCTGGCGGCGGGCTCGTGCGCGCCGCCGGATCCGCCGCAGGAAGAGGGGCGGGTGAACGTCGTCACCACCATCGGGATGATCCGGGACGTGGTGGAGAACGTGGGCGGCCGGCACGTGCGCGTGGTGGGGCTGATGGGGCCGGGCGTGGACCCGCACCTGTACAAGGCCAGCGAGGGCGACGTGCGCCGCCTGTTCCGCGCCGACGTCATCTTCTACGGCGGCCTGCACCTGGAAGCCCGCATGGGCGAGGTGCTGGAGGAGATGGGCGGCCGCACCGCCGTGGCCGCCGTCTCCAACGCCATCCCCCGCGAGATGCTGCTCACCCCGCCCGAGTTCCAGGGCGCGCACGACCCCCACGTGTGGTTCGACGTGCGCATGTGGGCGTACACGGTGGACGTGGTGGCGCAGACGCTGGCGAAGGAGGACCCGCCGCACGCCGCCGAGTACTATGCCAACGCGCAGCGCTACCAGTCGCAGCTGCGGCAGCTGGACGAGTACGTCCGGGCACAGGCCGCGCGGGTGCCGGAGGAAAAGCGTGTGCTGATCACCGCGCACGACGCCTTCAACTACTTCGGGCGGGCATACGGATTTCAGGTGCGGGGGCTGCAGGGGATCAGCACCGCGGCCGAGGCGGGTACGGCCGACGTGCAGGCGCTGGCGGAGTTCATCGCCGAGCGGCGCATCCCCGCCGTCTTCGTGGAGTCGTCCATCCCGCGCCGCACCATCGAGGCGGTGCAGGAGGCGGTGCGGGCCCGCGGCTTCGACGTGCAGATCGGCGGATCGCTGTACTCCGACGCCATGGGCAACCCCGGCACGCCGGCGGGGACGTACCAGGGAATGGTGCGCCACAACATCGACACCATCGTGCGCGCGCTGCTGCGCGAGCCGTGATTTTCAGGCGAGAGAGACCATGATTCATGAGGCGACGCCGGCCATCGAGGTGAACGACCTTACCGTGGCCTACCGGGAGAAACCGGTGCTGTGGGACGTGGACCTGCAGGTGCCCTCCGGGGTGCTGATGGCCATCGTGGGCCCCAACGGCGCGGGCAAGTCCACCCTCATCAAGGCCATCCTGGGCCTGGTGCGCACGGCGGCCGGCCAGGTGCTGGTGCACGGGCGGCCGTACGCCGAGCAGCGCAAGCTGGTGGCGTACGTGCCCCAGCGCGGCAGCGTGGACTGGGACTTTCCGACGAGCGTGCTGGACGTGGTGATGATGGGGTGCTACGGCTCGCTGGGGTGGCTGCGGCGGCCGGGGCGCAAGCAGCGCGAGGCGGCCATGGCGGCGCTGGCGCAGGTGGCCATGGAAGACTTTGCCGAGCGGCAGATCTCGCAGCTGAGCGGCGGGCAGCAGCAGCGCGTGTTCCTGGCCCGCGCCCTGGTGCAGAACGCCGGGCTGTACCTGATGGACGAGCCGTTCCAGGGCGTCGACGCCAAGACGGAGCGCGCCATCGTCACCGTCCTCCAGCAGCTGCGCGCGGACGGCAAGACGGTCGTCGTCGTCCACCACGACCTGGAGACGGTGCCGGAGTACTTTGACCAGGTGCTGCTGCTGAACGTGCGCCGCATCGCCAGCGGCCCCGTGGACGACGTGTTCACCGAAGAGAACCTGCGCCTTACCTACGGCGGCCGCGTGCCGTTTCTGCAGCGGCGCAGCAACGGCCACGTGGAGGCCGTGGATCACGCGCCGCAGCTTCACGCGGCGGCGGACTGACGGCGTTCCCGCGGGCGCGGCGCGAGGGGCGGGCGCCCCCCTCCCCGGCCCTCCCCCACAAACTGCGTGGGGGAGGGAGAACGGCAGAAAGCTCGTCGCAGTGGGATTGAGGTTCTCCCCCTCTCCCGGCGCAGTTTGCCGGGGGAGGGGGTCGGGGGGTGGGGGCCGTGGGCGCAGTGAACGTCTGCCAAAGCGCGGTCGAATTCTCCCCTCTCCGCGAGGAACGAGCGGGGAGGGGCCGGGGGAGGGGCACCGTGCGGGCGCAGTGCGATGCTTCGCTGGATTCGGAAAAGCGCTCTTTGGAGCCAGCATCATAAGGGATAGCACCATGTACTTCGAGCTTTTCATCGCCGCGGGGCTGCTGTGCCTGGGCGAGATCGTATTCGGGCGCTTCGAGGAGGGATCGCCCAAGATGCGCCGCATCCGCAAGATGATCGTGTTTTTCGGCGTGACGGCGCTGCTGTCGCACTACGTGGGGCGCACGGCGGCGCTGATCTGGATCTTCGCCGCGATGGCGCTGGGGCTGAGCGTGCACGCCTGGTGGACGCGCAAGCACGGCATCCGCTTTTTCGACCCTGAGCCGTGGGACCGCTACCGCTCCCTGCGCGGCTGGAGCTGAGGGACGGACGAATGCAGATCCCCGACCTCTTTGGCGACTACACGCTGCGCACCGTGGCGCTGGGCGCGGCCGCGCTGGGCGCCACCAGCGGCTCGCTGGGCTCCTACGCCGTGCTGCGCAAGCAGAGCCTGCTGGGCGACGCCATCAGCCACGCCGCGCTTCCCGGCATCGCGCTCGCCTTTCTGCTCACGGGGAGCAAGGCGCCGCTCGTCCTGGTCCTTGGCGCCGCGGCGGCGGGGTGGATCGGCACGCTGCTGGTGATGCGCATCGTGGGCACCACGCGGGTGAAGGAAGACGCCGCGCTGGGCATCGTCCTTTCCGTCTTCTTCGGCTTTGGCCTGGTGCTGCTGACCTTCATCCAGAAGCGGCCCGACGCCAGCCAGGCCGGCCTGGACCGCTTCCTTTTCGGCCAGGCGGCCACGCTGCTGCACCGCGACGTCATCATGATCTCCGCGCTGGGCGGCCTGGCGCTGGCGATCGCCGCGCTGTTCTGGAAGGAGTTCAAGCTCCTTTCCTTCGACCCCGACTTTGCCGCCAGCCTGGGCT
>DASQBH010001024.1:0-2127 GCA_035635315.1 Longimicrobium sp. | reverse complement strand
CGCAGCGTGATGGCTCCTCCAGCACGTTGATCGGCGTGCACGGGTCTGACGTCTTCAGATCGGTTCCCGTTGCCTGGCGACGCGATGCCGAGCCAATCTACTCGCGAATCTTCGGTTCACGCACGGCGTGCCGCTCCGAATGAGCCGTGTGCACCGTTGAAGGAGTGCAGAATCTGCTGGAAATCATGGTTCTTTCCACCATGAATTCGGCCCGATTGGGCCAGCCGCGTTGTCGGTGTAGACGGCAGGTGGCGGTGTTCGCACGTGGTCTTTCTCGGCTTCTCCGCGCGCTGATAGCTTCGCGCGCATGCCAAAACCAAATGCCTATATCGAAACGACAATCCCGAATTTCTACTACGATACGCGCCCGGAGTCGGAGATGGTCGCGCGCCGCGTCTGGACTCGGGAGTGGTGGGGGACTGCGCACGAGCACTACGAACTGATTACGAGCGACGCCGTAGTCGAGGAGCTTGAGGCCGGCACCAGCGAGCGTGTACCGCTGAGGATGGCGCTGATCAAGGATCTGCGGGTGCTCAACGTCAGCGCAGCGGTGCTTGCGACGGTGCAGGTATATATGCGTCACAAGCTGATGCCCACCAAGCCGAGTGGTGACGCGCTTCACCTGGCGCTTGCGTCCCATTACGAATGTGATTTCATTGTAACGTGGAACTGCAGGCATCTCGCAAACGCCAACAAGTTCGCGCACATCCGAAAGATCAACACGATGTTGGGGCTTTCCGTCCCCGAGATCGTGACCCCGCAGGAACTGCTGAGGAGGGACCGATGAAGGAGCCCTGGACTGCCGTGGATGATGCTGTCGAGGAGGTTCGGGAGATCCGCAGGCAGATTTCGGCGCGGTTCGATCACGATCCGGTCAAGCTGGTGCAGCACTACATGGAGCGTCAGAAGCGCCATGGGGACCGACTGATCGATAAGCCGAAGTCGCAGCGGGGGGACGAGCCTGCTTGTTGAGGATTCAATGCATAATCCAGCGGACGAACCCTGGACTGAGGCCGACGACGTGATCGAGGAAGTGCGGGAGATCCGCCGGCAGATTTCTGCCCGGTACGATAACGACCTGGACAAGCTCTTCGATCATTACATGGAGGTTCAAAAGCGCTACGCTCACCGGTTCTGGGACCCACGCGCACGCGACGACCAGGACGAATCCGCTGCCTGACGGGCGGTGAGGATGACCGGGCTTGCGCGATCCGGCATCCACGGTTATCGTTTCGGCCGCACCTGCAAGGGTGCCGCGGCGAGTTGCAGCGATTGCTCCGCGTTATAAATGTGCTAAACCGCTCGCGGGGCCTCCGCAGCGGAACATGCTGCGGAGGCCCCGTTTCCGTTTTTGAGATGACTGTTTCCCGGCCCGGGGGCGACCCCGGGCGGCGCGAGCGCTTTGACCGACAGCTTGGCGGGCTCGCACCAGCAACAGGGAATCGCCTAAAGCGTCGCACGGGCTCGCCGTCCTGACCGACGGCGAGCCCTTTTGCGTCGGTCCTGCCCATCAACCCATTGGAAGACGCCATGAGCACCATCCTGTCCGAGACCGAGACCGCCGCCCCGCCGGCCGTGACCTACACGTTCACCTCCGAGTCGGTGAGCGAAGGCCACCCCGACAAGGTGTGCGACGCCATCGCCGACGCCATCCTGGACGCCCACCTGGCGCAGGACCCGGCCAGCCGCGTGGCGTGCGAGGTTCTGGTCAAGGAGAGCAACGTGGTGCTCGCCGGCGAGATCACCAGCAACGCCAACGTCGACCACGAGGCGGTGGTGCGTCGGACGATCCGCGAGATCGGGTACGTGGACGCCGACCAGCCCTTCCGCGCCGCCGACGTCAACATCATCTCCTTCCTTTCCGCCCAGGCCGCCGAAATCGCGCAGGGCGTGGACGCCGACACCAGCCTGTCCGGCGACCAGGGCGCGGGCGACCAGGGGATCATGTTCGGCTACGCGACGGACGAGACGCCGGAGCTGATGCCGCTTCCCATCCTGCTCGCGCACCGCCTGGCCCGTGTGCTGGCCGCGCACCGCAAGGCGGGGACGGTGAGCTGGCTGCGCCCGGACAGCAAGACGCAGGTGTCGGTGGCGTACCAGGGGAACGAGCCGGTGGCGGTGACCGAC
>DASQBH010001023.1:0-2695 GCA_035635315.1 Longimicrobium sp. | reverse complement strand
GCAGCGCATCCCGACGCGCCGGCGATCATCCTGGCGGAGTTCCAGGCGCAGGCGGCACACCGCCGAAGGATGGAGCAGCGCGGCCAGGTCATGGAACAGAGAGAACTGGACGCGGCGATCACGAGCGAACGATTGGGGCTGGCCTGTGCGCTCCTGATCGCCCTGGTCGGCTTCGGGTGCGGCACCTATCTCATCGCGACCGGACACGGCGTGGAGGGGACGATCATCTTTGGCCTGGACGTAGTCGCGCTCGTCTCCGCGTTCATCCTGGGGCGCACGAAGTGGGAACCTCCGCCGCCACAGAAGCAGTGACCTCGCGCCGAGCGCCCCCGTTACGCAGGTAAAGCCCCGTTCGGCGAGGAACGAGCCGGGACCGCGCTTCTGGCATTTCGAGTCGCGGCCTCAGCGCCCCGTTCGCATCGCGCAACGAAAAAACGGCCCGCCTCGACGTGGTGTCGAGGCGGGCCGCTCCATCTGTCGAATCCGATCTACCGAATCCCCAGCCGTGGCCGGATCACACCGGAACGGGCAGAAGGGTGCGGAATGAGTTGCGCGCGCGGTTCAGCCGGCTCTTCACCGTGCCCACGGGGATCCCGATCTCCTCGGCGATCTCCTCGTACGTGCGGTCCTCCACCTCGCGCATCACGAACGGGATGCGGTGGTGGTCGTCCATCTTCTCGATGGCCTCGTCGATGGCCTTGCGCAGCTCGCTGCGGTACGCCTCGCGGGACGGATCCGCCGCGCCGCTGGCGAACTCCACCGGCCGGGCCGGCGCGCCGCTGGACGTGGTGTCGGGACGCAGCTCGCTGAACGCCGTCTCACGCCGGCGCGAGCGGTTGCGGAACTCGTTCTTGAGCAGGTTGTTCGCGATCGTGTGGATCCACGTCGAGAACTTGCGCGCCGGGTCGTAGCTTTCACGCGCGCGGTGAATGCGCAGAAAGGTGTCCTGCGTAAGGTCCGCCACGCGCTCCTCGTCGTTCAACCGCTTGCGCAGGAACCCCTGGATGCGGGGCTCGTAGCGCTCCACCAGGACGCGGAAACCCGCCTCTTCGCCCCTGGTGTACCGCTGGAACAGGTCTTCGTCCGCCATATCGTGCAGCACCGGCGCCTCGGGCTGGCGGCTGCCAAGACGCATGCGGTCCGGCCGCACACCCACCGGGGTGTGCCGCGGCGCCTCGAAGAGCGCGGCCGTGCTGCTGAGATCGATAGCAGTCTTCATGGGGATGAATCTAACTGTTGCAACGGGATTTGTCGAGGGTCCGCATCAACCGCCCGGAGTGGTTAACCCCTTGTTAATCTGGTGTTTACACCTCTGCCGCGGCCTGTTCGCGCCGCCTGCGGGCACGGGTGCGCGCATCGGCTATGTTGAAGATGAGAAAGATGATGGAGCCCAGTGCCAGCTGAAAGTAGAAGGTCAGCATCCGCCATCCCGCGGTCGCGATGCCGATGACGCCGGCCGGCAGCAGCGCCTGGTAGACCAGGTAGAACGCCGCCTCCGCCCCGCCCGAGGCGCCGGGGGTGGGGATGAACATCATCGCGGTGAAGATGACCCACTGCAGGAGGAAGAAGAGCACCGGGTCCACCCGCGCGCCCAGGAAGAACGCCAGGGCGGTCACCACGGAGTAGCGGCAGGTCCACTGCACGGCGGTGATGAGGTAGGTGAGCGCGAACCGGCTCTTGCCGCGCTTGATCACCAGCTCGTGCACGCTCCTGAAGTCGTGCCAGGTCTTGCGCGAGCGCCGCTTGAAGCGCCCCGCGATGCGCAGCCCCCGCCGGCGCATGGCCTCGCCCAGAAACCCCCGCAGCACGGCCTTGAACAGCAGCCGCAGCGCCACGATGCCCAGGACGGCAAAGACGATCACCAGCAGCGCCTGCCCCCGCAGCTGGCTTCCCAGCGAGCGCAGCACGGGGAGCTCCCACGCCCGCGAGACGAAGATGGAAAGGGGGATGGCGGTGGCGAAGAACAGCATGTCCTCGATGTAGCCCAGCGTCACGATGGACGCGGCGTGCCCCTGCGAGATCCCCTTCTGCACCATCATCCCCCAGCGGAACACCTCGCCGCCGGACGACGTGGGAAAGACGCTGGACGAGAGCTCCGCGCCCAGGGTGACGCGGAACATGTCGCGAAAGCTTACCCGGTGGCCGATGAAGCGGGCCCAGATGAGCAGCCGCAGCGTGTTGGTGACCCAGGGAAAGAGGGCCAGGAAGAGCGCGAGATAGAGATAGCGCCGGTCCAGGTCGCCCAGGTTGCGCAGCACGTCGTGGTCGGTGGCGAACCAGCTGAGCGCCAGGTTGCCCAGCACCCCGAAGGGCACCAGGAACAGCGCCGTCCGCAGCACGCGGTCGAAGCTGCGCGAAAGTCCTGCGTTCTCGGGCGGGGGAGCGGGCTTGGGCTTCATCTGCGCGGGGCGGGGTGGTGCGGGGTGGTGATGACGCGCCGGTAGCTTTCGATCAATCGGCCGTTGATGGCGGCCCAGTCGCGCTCGCGGGCGGCGTCGCGCGCCTGACGCCCCATCCGCGCGCGCTCGCCGGCGTCGCGCAGCAGGCCCTCGCACTTGTGCGCCAGGTCCGCGGGGTCGTTGGCGCGGGCGATGAACCCCGTCCGCCCCGGCTGCACCAGGTCCGGCGGGCCGCCCCTGTCCACGACGACGGTGGGAAGGCCGGAGGCCTGCGCCTCGAGCACCACGTTGCCGAA
>DASQBH010001022.1:0-5188 GCA_035635315.1 Longimicrobium sp. | reverse complement strand
CCCAGGCGGTGGTCGTTGCCCGCGTGCGCCACCGACGCCCGCAGCAGGTCCTGGTGCCGGTCAACCGCGCGCAGCACGGCCGTGCAGAAGAACAGGAACTGCATGTTGTCGTGCGGCGTGTCGCCCGGCTCCAGCAGGTTGGCGCTCTCCGTGCCCAGCGACCAGTTGAGGTGCTTGCCGCTGCCGTTCACCCCCGCGAACGGCTTTTCGTGCAGCAGGCACGCCATCCCGTAGTTCCGCGCCACCTTGCGCAGCGTGATCATCATCAGCTGCTGGTGGTCCGCCGCCAGGTTGGCGTTCTCGTAGATCGGCGCCATCTCGAACTGCCCCGGCGCCACCTCGTTGTGCCGCGTCTTTACCGGCACGCCCAGCCGGTACAGCTCGCGCTCCACCTCGATCATGAACGCCAGCACGCGGTCCGGGATGCTGCCGAAGTAGTGGTCCTCCAGCTCCTGCCCGCGCGGCGGCTTGGCGCCGAACAGGGTACGCCCCGTCGTCATCAGGTCCGGACGGCGGTAGAAGAACTCCTGGTCGATGAGGAAGAACTCCTGCTCCGGGCCGCAGGTGGCCGTCACCCGGCCGCTCTTGACCCCGAACAGCGCCAGCGCGCGCTGCGCCTGCTTGTCCAGCGCGTTCATCGAGCGAAGGAGCGGGATCTTGGTGTCCAGCGCCTCGCCCGTCCACGACGCGAAGGCCGTGGGGATGGAGAGGTAGCACCCCGCCTTGGTCTCCACGATGAACGCCGGGGACGTGGGGTCCCACGCCGTGTAGCCGCGGGCCTCGAAGGTGGCGCGCAGCCCGCCGCTGGGGAACGACGACGCGTCGGGCTCGCCCTGGATGAGCTCCTTGCCGTTGAACTCGGCCACGGCCCCGCCGCCCGCGTTGGGCGTGATGAAGCTGTCGTGCTTTTCCGCCGTGCTGCCGGTGAGGGGCTGGAACCAGTGCGTGTAGTGGCTGGCGCCCTTTTCCAGCGCCCACTCCTTCATCGCCAGCGCCACCACGTCCGCCACCGACGGATCGAGCGGGTCGCCGTGCTCCACGGTGCGGATGAGGGCCTTGTACACCTGCTTGGGCAGGCGGGCGCGCATCTCCGCCAAGCCAAAGGTGTGCTGGCCGAACAGCGTCTCGATGTCCATCGGCTCGGCGGCGGGGCGGCCGGCGGATGAGGCGCCGTTGCGCGCGTCGCCATCCCACGACTTCGCGGCGGCCAGCGTGTCGAAACGGGCGGATGTCCTGGGCATGCGACCTCTCTGCGGGGTTCTGGGCGAAATGGAAAGTGGCTACCGCTCCGGGACGACCGCCGCCCCGTTCGTATCTCCCGCGTCCGCCGTCGCCGGCGTGCGCGGCCCCAGCGCCAGGGCGCTGGTCTCCTTGATGGTGCTCAGCACGATGCTGGTCGTGGTCCACTGCACCCCCGGCCACGACTGGATCTCCGCCAGCAGCCCTTCCAGCGTGCTGGTGCTGTCGGTGCGGATCTTCAGCAGGTGGCTTCCCTGGCCGGTCACGCTGTGGCACTCCAGCACCTCGGGGTGGCGCGCCACGTTGGCCCGGAACTCCGGGTAGTGGTGCGACCCGTTGATCCCCACGAAGATGAACGCCGTGACGTCGCGCCCCACCCGCCGCGGGTCCACCAGCACGGTGAACTGCCGGATGATGCCGCGCTCCTCCAGCTTGCGCAGCCGCTCCCCCACCGCCGGCGACGAGAGCCCCACCGCCTGCGCCAGGTCGTGCTGCGACGTGCGGCCGTGCTCCTGGAGCAGCTCCAGGAGGCGAATGTCGATGTCGTCGAGGCGCGCCGGACCGTTCACCTAAATTTGTTAAGCAAGATGTGAATCGCACCTTCGTTTCGCAAACAATAGCAGCCAGTCGCCGCCGATGCAAGAGGCTGACCAGAATTTGTGGATGCGGGGCCCCTCCCGATGCGGCTGGCTGCGGAGACCGCCCCCTCCGGGCTCGTAAACCTCGCCCACCTCCCCCAAAACTGCTGGGGGAGGTTGGGGGTTACTTCGGCCAGCATCGAACTGCGTCCGCGGGGGGCCCTCACCCGCTCGCTCAGGCTCGCACCCTCTCCCGCAAGCGGGAGAGGGTATAAACTTCTGTCGCGCTCGGACGGATGCTGCCGTTCTCCCTCCCCCACGCAGTTTGTGGGGGAGGGCCGGGGAGGGGGGCGGCCCACCATCCCGCGCAAACCCATCCGAAGCACCACGGCCCCTGCCCCCACCAGACGCACGAATCCCCGCCTCCGATGCTCCGGAGGCGGGGATTCGCGACACCATCGAGGGACATCAGGCGAACCGAACAGCCTCTTCCCTGTCCCCTGTAACCTGCTGCCCGCTTACAGGTCCCCGCGGCGCAGGAAGGTGTTCACCGCGGTGAAGAACTCGGTCGGCTCCTCCAGCCAGGGAAAGTGGCCGGCGCCCTCGATCACCAGCAGCTCACCGTTCGGCAGCGCGTCCGAGTACCCCGCCGTGCTGGCCAGCGGAATGGCGTCGCCGGCGCCGTGGATCACCAGCGCGGGCACCTGGATGGTCGAGAGCATGGGCGCCAGGTCGAACGGCTGGCCCAGCGAGGCGCGGCCGGCGAACAGGCTGAAGATCAGGGCGTTGGCCCCGGCCGGCGTGGTGTCGCAGTAGCGGCCGCGCATGTTGCTGGCGTTGGCCGGGTCGTAGAAGTACGCCGGGAACCAGATGGAGAACAGCTCCTCGCAGGTGCCCACCGGGTCCGGCGACGTTCCGGTGAACAGCAGCCCGAACAGCTCGCCCTGGTGCTGCAGCACGGCCGGGTCGGTGCGGGAGACGCGCTCCGCCTCGAAGATGGCGTCGTACTTGGTCTCGATGGGGCCGGGGGTCACCAGCACCATGCGGTCGACGTTCTGCGGATGGGCGGCAGCGTAGAACGGGGCCACCATGGCGCCCCACGAATGCCCGATCAGCTGCAGCTTGCCGATGCCGAAGTGCTGGCGCACCGCTTCCAGGTCCGCCACGTGGCGCTCCATCGACAGCATGGCGGGGTCCATCACGATCTGCGAGCGGCCGGCGTTGCGGGCGTCGTAGTAGATCACGGTGCGGCCGTGCGCCAGCGGGGCCAGGTCCTTGTCCAGGTAGCTCAGGGCCAGCGCGGGGCCGCCGGCCAGCACCACGGTGGTGTCGGGCCCGCTGCCGTACACGCGGTAGAACAGCTGCAGTCCGTCCGCGCCGGTCAGGTAGCCCTCGCTGGTGACGGGGGCGGCGTACGAGGTCGCCGACGGAGCGGCGGCGCGGGCGGAAAGGGTCGGGGCGTCGTCGCACGCGGCGGCGGCGAGGGGAAGCAGCAGGGCGAGGGCGCGAATCTTCACGGAAGTGCTCCGGTCGTCGTGTGGATGGATGTATGGGGTCAGCGCCGGGCGTCCACTCAACCGCGGCACGGCACGCAGCAGAGGCAGGGACGGGACCAGCCGCGGCACCGGGATGCCGCTCCATCCAACTGCATGATTATTCAACAACTTGGCTGATTTTCATCTTCCGGGGCGCCGCGGACGCACCCGGGACGCGCACGCCCCACCCGGGGAACGAGCGCCCCTGCAACGTCGCGGAAGTGAATTCTGACAAGGCCGCAAGCGGGTAATTATCACCATTGACAGAATGGAGGCTTGCGCATAGACGCGACGGAGCGGCCCTTTCCCGCATGTCCGGCTCCGTGGAAGCAGATTTCTTTTTGATGGATTATTCACGAAAAAGCGCCCCGCGGAGCGTGTGCCCGCGGGGCGCTTTATGAGGATCAATCATCGTCTTCTTTTCCGCCTCTGGCGCGGGCGACGATGGCGACCAGCAGGGTCAGCGCGCCCCAGCTCGTCAGGAGGCAGCCGTCGCCCAGCGGGAACACTGCGCCCGGCGGAAGGAAAGACCCGTGTACGCCGGCCGGCACCCGTTGCTGGGCGGACCCTCGTTCCGCGTTCCGGGCCGATCAGGCGCGCCGCAAGTGATCCTGCCGCGCGGTCACCCCCACCGGCGCATCCGCCACGGCAGGCGTGGACGGAGGCGAGACGACGTCCATCTCCCCCACGCGACGGTCGTCGAGACGCGGATGGGCGGGAGGCTCCGGCAAGCCGCGGTCTGCCGCCGGATCGGCATCGCCGCCGTCCTCACCCTTCCACCGGTTCCACCCCCCGACCAGCAGCCCGCCGGCAAGGGTGAGCAGCGCGCCGCCCAGCACGACAGGAGTGGAGAGCAGATGCAGCGCCGGGTCCCAAAAGTTCCACATCGCCATCCCGGCGAGCACCCCCGCCGCGCTGGCCAGCATTCCCCGCAGGTACGGCCAGCGCCGCAAACGTTTCCCGAGAAACCTGCCGGGGGCGGAAAACGCGGCTCCTCCTGCCCAGATCACCATGATGGTCGTGTCGGTGATCCAGCCCTCTTTCACCGCGATCGGCATCACGCTGACGATCACCAGCATGAGGGCCAGCATGGCCGCCAGGTCCGGGAGCAGGTAGAGCGGCTTGCCGATCCAGCGCGGAAACCGCTTCGTCCACCGACGGTAGTGCGTCCGCCACGTATCCGGCGCGTCGGCCGGGTCCGGGGGACGGGGGCCGATGCGCTCCGCGTGTGCCTGCATCGGACGGCAGGTGGCGCACCCCGGGACGTGATAGCGGACCTCCAGACCGTACACATACCATGTACCGGCCAGGTTCTCGAACATCGTGTCGTAAAGCCGCGGGGCGCGTTCCCGCACCCAGTCGCACGGCTCCCCACGCACCCGCGCCACCTCCGCCTCCCACGCGTCCACCTCCGCGAGCCAGCGGATGCGCTCCGCCTGCTCCGGCGGCACCCGCCCCGCTCCGGCTTCCCACGCCGAGACCTCCAGCGGGCTGGCGTGCACGGCATCCGCCAGCTCCTCCACGGTCCAGCCGCGCGCCTCGCGAAAGCCACGCACCTCCTCCGCGGAAACGGTGTCCGGCAGAAGGCCGGGGATACGAAAGCGCATGAAGGCGTCCTGTAAGACCGTTGATCTACGAATGATTTCACATCTTGTCGGGGGAGACGTGGCGTCTTCATCCGACCGGGCTCAGTGCTCGTAGCGCCCGGCCTCCACCACGTTGCGGAAAGCCCCCACGTCAGCTTTCGCGAACCGGGTCGGCCGGACCCGGAGGCCGGGTCGTAAGCGCCACGGTTTTCCGGAGATACTCCTCGCTGCCGTGATGATCCATCGCAAT
>DASQBH010001021.1:0-2415 GCA_035635315.1 Longimicrobium sp. | reverse complement strand
GCCCCTGCGGCGCGTTCCAGAAAAAGCGCAGCGTCGTCAGCGTGCGATCCACCGCGTCGGAGCGCGAGACCCACCCCCGCTCCACCCCCACCGTGTACGCCGTCAATCCGAAGCCGACGGACGCCACGCTGCTGAACGACGGCGTGGGCCAGCGGTCCGGCACCAGCCCGTTGCGGGGATTCGTCGTCTCCCAGAACCAGCGGAAGGTGCGCTCCTGCAGCGTATCCAGGAACGCCTCCTGCCCCGCCGGGATCGGCGACGAGGTACCGCCACCGCTCGCCGCCCCGCCGCCACACGCCGACACCGCGAGTACCGCCGCCAGGACCGGGAGAATGCGCCGCATCACGTATCCACCGTCAGGGTTTCGTCCCTGCGCGGCACGGGAGCCGCGGCCACCGAAGCGGACGCGGCCCCGCACTCACGCACTACGCGTCTCCTGCTTTCGCCTCCGAAGCGCCCCGCTGCTTCCGCAGCGCCAACCTCCCCCAGCAGTTTTGGGGGAGGTGGGCGAGGTTTACGAGCCCGGAGGGGGCGTACCGCGGAGCCTGTCGGAGCGCTCCCCAGCCGCACTCACGCACTTTCGCACTTTCGCACTTCCGCACTTCCGCACTCTACCGGTGGTTGTACTCCAGCCCCACCTGCAGCCGCTGCGGGTCGCTGACGGTGCACCCCGCAACGCCGAAGTTGTCGTCGTCGCGGTTGAAGGTGCTGTAGCACCCCAGGTTGTCGAAGTTGAAGGCGTTGAACAGCTCCGCCGACACCCCCAGCCGGTTGCCGCCGGCGCGCAGGAAGTCCTTGCGCAGCCGCAGGTCCACCATGCGGTAGGCAAAGGCGTCGGGGATGATGAACGAGTGCTTCTCCGGCGCAAAGCCGCCGGCCTCGAAGCAGGTGTTGTCGTTGTTGCAGTCAAAGCGCCCGCCCACGTTCTGCGGGATGCCGGACCCCAGGTTCACCAGCCCGCTGAACTGGATCCCCCACAGCCAGGGCATGTCCACGATCCAGTTGCCCACGATGCGCAGCCGCTCGTCGTTGCGCCGCTCGCGCGGGTAGTCGATGGGGTTGGGAAAGCTGAACAGGTCGTTGAAGCCCTGCGTCTCGCGCTCGGCGATGGTCACCGCCAGCCCGGCGCCCCAGCCGCGACCCGTGGCCGGATCGCCGCGGTAGGCGCGGTCCACCTTGATCTGGATGGCGTCGTACCACGTCTTCCCCGCGTCGTCGGCCACCAGCACCGAGCTGAAGCCGGGGATGGTGCGGTTCTGAAAGCAGTCGGGCACCGCGAACGACCGCTCCGGGCAGGTGAAGTTCTGGTTGGCCCAGTAGAAGGTGAGCACGCCCTCGCTGCGCACCCCCGTGTACGCCGCCGACGCCTCGACCGTCCCAAAGGCGCGGCGCACGCCCAGGTTGAAGTGCTGCGCGCGCGGCGGCCGCAGGTCGTTGGGAAGGAGCTTGATCTCGGGCGTGTTGAAGCGCACGTCCTGGATCAGCGCCCGCACGGCGTCGGGGTCGCTCAGGTAGCGCTCCTGGAACGCGATCTGGTTTCCCGTGGGCGCCTGCCCCTGCGGCGCGAAGAAGAGCGTGTAGCTGGGGTGCTGCAGCGCGAACGACTCCTCGATGGCGTGGTCGAACAGCTGCCGGTCGTAGAACAGCCCCCAGCCGCCGAACACCGACATCACCCCCTGGCTGTCCAGCGCGTAGCTGAAGCCCAGCCGCGGCTGAATGGCGCCCAGCCAGGGCTCGCGGTCGTCCCCGTCGGTGAAGTAGCGGTCCGTGTCCAGCGGCTGGAACAGGCGGTCCTGGTACTTGGTGAGCGAATCGACGATCGCCGACGGCGTCACGTAGTCGTAGTTCATCATGTGGGACTCGTAGTCCCACCGCACGCCCAGGTTCAGCACCAGGCGGCTGGTGGGGCTCCAGTCGTCCTGGATGAACAGCCCGAGCTGCGTGTTCTGCGCGCCGAAGTCCGGGTCGCCCGCCTGGAACTCCACCCGGTGCGGCGTGGCGAACCCGCCGAACCACGGCTCGTAGATGAAGCGCGGGTTCTCGCTGTTGCGCTTCTGGATGTCGTAGTCCAGCCAGTCGAGGTTGAAGCCGCCCTTGACCACGTGCTCGCCGGCCAGCCGCCACCCCGTCCAGGTAAGGTCGTTGCGCAGCGACAGCCGCAGCTGGCGAAAGTCCTGATTGCTCACGTTGCTCCCCAGCACCGCGCAGCAGCCGAAGCCGAAGAGGCGGTTGGGCATCCCCGGGCTGGCGGGAACGGGGTTGTAGCGGTAGCGCTGCAGGCTGAGCGTGGCCTCGTTGGTGATCTCGCCCGGCGTCCACACGTGCTTCAGCACGCCCGTGTTCACGTCCTGGTTGAAGCGCGTGGCGTTCTGGTACGCCTCCAGGTTGCCGAACCCGCGGATGTCCTCTTCCGTG
>DASQBH010001020.1:0-6835 GCA_035635315.1 Longimicrobium sp. | reverse complement strand
AGAGGACGCGGATGAGCGCTTCATCCGCGTCCTCTCTGCGTCCCCTCGCGTCCTCCGCGTGATGCTTTCTGCGGTGCGGAGAAAACCGGCGCCGTCTACAGCCGCGCGATTACGCCGGCGGCGAGGCCTTCGAGCCGCCGGGCGGCCGACGCCTCGATCTGCTTTCCGGCGTGCTGGCGGACGTGGGCGGCAAACTGGCGCAGCCGGTCGGCGGCCCGGGCGCGGTTGCCGGCGGACTGCGCGGCCGTGGCCTGCGAAAGGAAGGCGTCCAGGCTGCGCGCCACGCCGGCGCTGCGCACGGCGCCGGATGCCGTCATCCGCCTTAGCTCGTCGCGCAGGGCCGGGAGCGAGACGGGGACCAGGTCCACCACCAGCACTTCCCACCGGTTGTTGCGCCGCTCCGTCCATACCACGCGGCTGCCGTCCACCTGCGGATCGCCGGACCAGGTGGCGTCGTTGGCCAGGGGCGTCTCCACCCCGGCCTTGAGGTCGTACAGGTAGACGTCGTGGTTGAAGACGTACGCCGGGTTGTTGTCCTGGCGCGTGTCGTCCCACACGATCAGGTCGCCGCTGATCTCCGGGTTGGTCTGCCTGCCCGGCGCGTCGGAGATGCGCCGCGTGGTGCCGCTGGCGATGTCGTACAGGAACACGGACTCCCGGTCGCCCACCTGCATCGAGAACACCACGCGGCCGCGGTCCACCGAGGGTCCCGACATCGACCCCTGCCCAAAGGGAACGGCGACGATCTCCCGGCCCGTCACGATGTCGTTCACCACCAGGCCCAGCCCCGACTCCCCCCTGGCACCATCGGAGATCCACGCCACGTAGCGTCCGTCGAAGCCCATGCCGCGGACGTAGTGGTAGGTCACGGCGGGTCCCCAGAGTGCGACGGTGAGGCGCGCGCCGGTGGGGATGTCGTAGACCATGATCGCCTGCGTGCCCAGGTCCAGGTAGGCCAGTTTGTCGCCCGCGATGTCCACCGAGCCGGCGAAAGGCTGCGTGCCCTCGATCCGCCGCCTTTGCCCGGTCACGTTGTCCAGCAGCATGATCCCCGTCTCGCCGTCCTGCCAGGTGGTGTATCGCCCGGAGGTGTGCGGGCCGGCGTAGGTGCCCAGCTCCGCCAGCCGCGTGGTCGCGCCCCCGGGGAGGTGCGCCTGAAAGACGTTCACGCTGCCGTAGTAGGGGTTCTCCATGTGGCGCCAGACCACGCGGTCTCCGCCCAGGTCCGGTTCCGGCCGGTTGTGGTAGCGAAAGACGTCGCCCTGCGTGTAGCCCAGCGACCGAGGCGGGGAGGCGATGACGGTGATCGGCGCGACCGCCGGCTCCTTTTTCGCCGCGGCCAGCGACGGTCCATCGCCCGGTTCGGGTCCGGTGGGCTGGTCCTGGCACGCCGCCATGATCAGTGCGAGCGGGAGAACAGCGATGCGCCGCATGGGTCCCTCCATTCCTGCGTTTCCGCCCATCCATCAACCGGAGAGCGCATGCCGCTCCCGCCGGATCTGGGGGGAACAGCCGCTTGCAGATACCGTTCCAAGTATCAGTTCAAATCGTTGCAGCGCAAAGTGTTGCGGAGGAACAGAAGAATGCCTCACGCAAAGACGCGGAGAGAAGGCCTCTCCGCGTCTTCTTTACGTGAGTGGATCAGCCGCGATATGGAGAAGCGCACCCGGGCCTGGGGCTGCACAGCCAATGGCGGGCGTCCGTGGAATTGCGCGCAGGAGCGTGCTGTCGGCTGCGCGTATCCTGCTCTACTCCGCCATCCACGCATCGATGGATGCGATGGATCGAGCAACGCGCATTTCGGCTCGTGCACCCGGGTCGCCGTTCGCCAGACGGGTCGAGAACTCCCGGTTACGGGCGGCTACCTTGGCGAACAACCGCCAGTACACCCGCAAGCGGCTGGGTGCAGCAGACCCCATCCCCGCCAGTGCGCCGAAGCAGCGTGGACCCTCATTGATCTGCTCACCCTCCATACGCACGAGAGGTGCGATTCCCTGCGTCCTCCCATGACGCTGTCTGTGGTTGAAGCGACTCACGCCGCCAGCCGCACCACCACGCGGGTGACTTCAGCTGCCTCGTTTACGCGCGTACGCCTCGTCATAGCGGGCGGCTACGGCGCTCAGGTGCTCCGCGAGCTCGTTCCACCGCCGCTCCAGCTGGTTGCGCGTCTGCTTCACCTCGTCGGACTCCTCGCCGCGACGCGCCCGCCGCAGCGCGGGCCACACGTTGCGCATCTGCGCCACCATCTGCTGGGCGAGCCGGGGGAGTGGACCCGCGGTGGTGGCGAGCAGCTCCTCCATGGCCCGGTGCGCGGTCCGCGCGGAGTCGGTGCTCTCCAGGTGCCCCGAGGCCAGCATGTGGTCCATGAGGAACGCACGGTACCAGTAGTAGCTCAGGCGGTCCGTTGCCTGCTTGACCGTAAGGAAGTACAGCAGCTTGCGCGAAAGGCGCTTGAACAGCCCGATGACCAGGCGGGCCGGGAGTGCCGCGCACCCGCCCCTGCCGGCATCCTCTTCCTCCAGCACCGCCCGCACCTCGCTGGAGACGGGGCGCCCCCGGGAGCTCGCCACCGCTCCGGGGATGCGCTTGCGGAAGAACGCCTCGAAGGCGTCGTCCACGAACGGGATCGGGATCAGCACGGAAAGCCCGGCCAGCGTTGCATCGGCGTATCGAGACCAGTCGAAGTCCGTCGTCGTCGTGCGCGCGTCGGGCATGGCAGGTCGGTGGGCAGAGGGAAGTCGCCCCGGCCGGGGGCACCGGGGAGCCGGCACTTCGGCCGGCCCCTCACGTGGATTGCACGACCCACGCCGCCGTCTGAGTGCTCTTCTTCTCAGCGGATCACGCGGGACCCCCACAAACCCCTCAAGAGCTCGAAATGTACGGCCAACAGCAGGAAGCGGTATGAAAGCTGGAGGCGGACACGGAAAGGTGGCGGTTTCCGATCGGTGATTTAGATTGTCTCGATAGTCCCGTCGGGAGTGTGCCAAGCAGCCTGTCCCTCCCATGCTGCTCGGGACGCTGGTGATCTGCCGGATGTCCAGAATGGAAGGTTTTGATCATGCCTCTTCCACGCGCCTTCGCCCGCCCAACCGCTCTCTTTGCGCTGATCCTCGGCGCGTCCGCCTGCGACGAGCGCACGCCCTCCACGCCTCCGCCCGCCCCGGTCCCCAGCGCGCTGCACGTGCGGGGTGGCGACGGGCAGCAGGGCGTGGTGGGCGCGGAGCTCCCGGAGGAGCTGACGGTGGAGGTGGTGGATGCCGACGGGCGTCCCATGTCCGGCGTCGCCGTGCGCTTTGCCGTCGTCGCCGGCGGGGGGCAGGTCGCGTCCGCGACGGCCACGTCGGACAGGCAGGGGCTTGCGCGCACCCGGTGGACGCTGGGCACGGTGGCGGCGGACAGCCAGGTGGTGGAGGCGCGGCTGGAGCAGCTCGCGCCCGTGCGGCTGCGCGCGCAGGTGCGTGCGGCCGCGGCCTCGGCCCTGGCCGTTTCGGGCGGCGGCGCGGCGGGACAGGTAGGGGCTGCACTCGCGGACTCGCTGTCGGTGACGATCAAGGACCGCTACGGCAATCCGGTCGCGGGGCTGGAGGTGGCCTGGGCCGCCGTTTCCGGAGGCGGATCGCTGTCTCCCGCGCGCGTGGCGACCGGCGCGAACGGCGTGGCCAGGGCACAGTGGACGCTGGGGCCGCGGGTGGACTCGGTGCAGGTGGCGCTCGCGCGGGTGGCGGGGCTGGACTCCGCGGCCTTTACGGCCAGCGCGGTTACCGCGGGCGTGCCGCTGCAGCTGGCCAAGCGCGGTGGCGACGGGCAGCGAGGCCCCGCGGGCGGTGTGCTGGCGGACTCGCTGGGCGTGGTGCTGCGGCTGCCGGACGGGCGGCCGGTGGCGGGCGCGGTCGTCAACTGGAGCGTGCCGCCCGAGGCGGGGACGGTGACGCCGGCCGTCAGTCGCACGGACGCGAACGGGGCCGCGTCCGCCGTGTGGCGGCTGGGGACGAGCCCCGGCCTGGCACAGGCGACGGCCACGGTGGATGAGGGGACGCTGAGCTTCACCTCGATGATCGAGGCGGACGTGCCCGCTGCGGTCGCGACCGTGTCGGGTGGCGGCACCGGCGGGGTGGGGCGCGCCCTCGCCGATTCGCTCGCGGTTCGGGTAACGGACCGTCACGGCAACCCTGTCCCCGGTGTGGCCGTGGACTGGTCGGTGGTGGCGGGCGGCGGCGGGGTGAGCCCGGCGCGCAGCGCCACGGACGCACGGGGGATCGCGCGTGCGCAGTGGACGCTGGGCCTGCGCGTGGGCGACGGGTACACGGCGTCGGCCACCGTGCCGGGGCTGCCGGTGGTCACCTTCGGCGCCGCGGCAGTGACGGCCGGCGTGCCGCTGCAGCTGGCCAAGCGCGGCGGCGACGGCCAGAGTGGTCCGGCGGGCGGTGTGCTGGCAGACTCGCTGGGTGTGGTGCTGCGGCTGCCGGACGGACAGGGGGTGGAGGGAGCCCTGGTGACGTGGAGCGTGCCGCCCCAGGCGGGAACGGTGGCGCCGGCCGTCAGTCGCACGGACGCGGACGGCGCCGCCTCCGCAGCCTGGCGCCTGGGCACGGTGCCCGGCCTGGCGCAGGCGACCGCGACGGTGGACGAGGGCACGCTGGTCTTTACGGCGCGCACCGAGCCGGCCGCGCCGGCCCGGATGGTGGCGGCCGGCGGTGGAGGCGAGGGGCCGGTGGGTGGCGCCTTGGCGGATTCGCTGGCGGTCTTGGTCACCGACGCGCACGGAAACCCGGTGCCGGGCGCGGAGGTCACGTGGGCGGCCGCGGTGGGGGACGGCGCCGTGCAGCCGGCCGTGAGCACGACGGACGCGCAGGGCGTGGCGCGGGCGCAGTGGGTGCTGGGACTCCGTGTTGGCGCGCCGGCGCAGTCGGCATCGGCTACCCTGGGTGAGCTGGTGCCGGTGGCCTTCCACGCGACGGCGACCACGCGCGGCGTGCCCCTGCAACTCCAGCGCACGGGCGGGGACGGCCAGACGGGGCCCGTCGGCGCCGTCCTGGCGGATTCGCTGGCGGTCCAGCTGCGCACGCAGGCGGGGGAACCCGTGCAGGGCGCCACCGTGGCGTGGGCGGCCACGGCCGGCGGCGGTGCCGTGTCGCCGGCGACCTCACGCACGGATGCCCAGGGACGTGCCCGCGCGGCGTGGGCCCTTGGCACCACACCCGGCCCCGCGGGCGCCAGCGCCCAGGTGGACCAGGGCGCGCTGGCGTTCTCCGCTACGGCGCTGGTGGGGCCGCCCGCCACGGTGCTGGTCACGGACGGCGACGGGCAGAGCGGCACCCGCGGCACCATCCTGGCCGACTCGCTGGTGGCGCGGGTGGTGGACCCCTACGGCAATCCGGTCTCGGGCGTGCAGCTTCGCTGGACCGTGCTGAACGGCGGCGGCCGCCTGGAGGACTCCGCCTCTGTCTCGGCCGCGGACGGTACGGCGCGCACCCGCTGGGCCATGGGCTTTACCCCCGGCCAGAACACGGCGGTCGCGGAGGTGGAGGGTGTGGGGGCGGCAGCGTTCACGGGCACCGCCGTCGAGGGCACGCTCACGCTTACCGCCACCGCGGATTATCCGTACTGGGAGCGGGCCGGCATGCACCTGTACCAGGTCTCCACCGTCATCCACGCGTCTGTAAGGGACGATGCAGGTAATCCCGCGCTTGGCCCGCCCATTACGTTCGCGGGAGATGCCCTGCCTCTCCCAGAACCGATCGGGTGGGACACGGTTGTCGTGACGGAGTGGAGCAGCGACGTCTATGACGCGCGGGATTACTACGTCATCAACCCTGCCCTCGTCCGGTTCGAGGACCAGCAGGTAGCGTTCGAAGCCGGGTGTGCGCCCTACTTCCCGTTCTTCCGGGAGGGTCCACAGGGGGCTACGCTGGTTCGGGGGATCAGGCTGGTCGCGGCTACGGCAGACGGTTGGCCCGTAGTTCCCCCGGAGGCCTGTGCTCCTCCGCCGGAGGAAGAGCCACCACCCTGACTTTCCCCCCCGCTGGACGGAAGATCCGGGGCCGGAGCGGCATGCCGCCGCTCCGGCCCCGTTGGTTCGCGACCCATACCGCACGCCGTGGCTCACACCGCCGCCGCGCGCACCTCCACCGCCGGCGCGAGGAGCTTGTACATCACCGGGGTGACGAGCCGCGCCAGGATCGTCGAGCTGATCAGGCCGCCGATGATGACCCAGGCGAGCGGCGAGTAGAGCGACGAGCCCTCCAGCGCCAGCGGCAGCAGCCCGCCGATCGCCGTCAGCGTCGTCAGCACGATGGGGACGAAGCGGATCTCGCCCGCCTTCTGGATGGCATCCACCAGCCCCATCCCCTCCTCGCGCAGCTGGTTGGTGAAGTCCACCAGCAGGATCGAGGTCTTGATCTCGATGCCGATCAGCGCCACGAAGCCGATCGTCGCCGTGAACGACAGCGTGTGGCCGGTGATCCACAGCGCCGCGATGCCGCCCACCAGCCCCAGCGGGATCACCGACGCCACGATCAGGGTGCTGCGGAAGGTGCGGAACTCGAGGACGAGGATCGCCAGGATCATGAACGTCGCCACGATCACCGCCCCGCCCACCCCGCCGAAGCTCTCCTGCCGGCTCTCGATCTCCCCCGCGGCCGTCCAGCGGTAGCCGTCGGGAAGCTGCATCCCCTCCAGCTTTTCCAGCACGGCGCGCGTCACGCGGTCGGTGTTGAAGCCGCTGCGCACGTAGCTGGTTACCGTGACCGCGCGCTGCTGCTCGTGGTGGGCAATGCGCGGCGGCGAGCTGGCGAACCGCACGTCCGCCACCTGCCGCAGCGGCACCGTCGCGTCC
>DASQBH010001019.1:0-3323 GCA_035635315.1 Longimicrobium sp. | reverse complement strand
ATGTAGCCGACGTCGCCGATGGTCGTGTCCACCGCGCGCATGTTGATGAGGACGGCGAACAGCACGCCTACTAGTCTTACTGCGTCACAAAGTTGCATTCATGGGGATTTGGATAGGCGTCGTGTTTGCTACGATGGCGTTTCGAGCTCAGGATGCGAGGCGATGGACGAGTGGACGGCGGAGAGTGAAGCCGCGTTCGCGGCCTATGTCGAGGCTCTGGTGGAGGTGATCGGCCACGCGGACCGGGCCGAGCCGCTGAGGGACTACTGCTTGGGCCTGCTGCTGCCGGTGGAGCGCAAGAGCGTGGAGCCGCTGGCGGCGGTGACGGCGCCGTCGCGGGTAGCGGCCAAGCATCAGTCATTGCTGCATTTCGTGGGCCAGGCGCCGTGGTCGGACGCGGCGGTTCTGGCGCGGGTGCGGGAGTGGGTACTGCCGGCGGTGGAACGGCAGGGGCCGATCCGGGCCTGGATCATCGACGACACCGGCTTTCCCAAGAAGGGCAAGCACTCGGTCGGTGTGGCGCGCCAGTATTGCGGCCAGTTGGGCAAGCAGGACAATTGCCAGATCGCCGTCAGCCTGTCGGTGGCCAACGATGTGGCCAGTCTGCCGATCGCATGGCGGCTGTACCTGCCCGAGGCCTGGGCCGAGGATGCCGCGTTGCGGCGCAAGGCCAGGATCCCGCCCGAGATCGTCTTTCAGACCAAGCCGCGGATCGCGTTGGCGCAGCTCCGGCAGGCCCAGGCCCAGGGGATCGCGCCGGGCGTCGTGCTGGCGGACGCCGGCTATGGCAACGACGGCGGGTTTCGCACCGGGGTGAGCGAGCTGGGCCTGGCTTACGCCGTCGGCATCCAGTCGAGCGCCAGTGTCTGGCGGCCCGGCCAGGGTCCGCTGCCGCCGAAGCCGTGGAGCGGCCAGGGTCGGCCGCCCTCGCGCCTGCGCCGTGACGCCGAGCACCAGCCGGTCTCGGTCAAGGCCCTGGCCGCGACCCTGCCGCCCGAGGCCTGGCAGGTCGTGACCTGGCGGGAGGGAAGCAACGCCGAGCTCAAATCCCGTTTCGCCGCCCGGCGCGTGCGCCCCGCCCACCGGGACGTCAACCGCTCCGAGCCCCATGCCGAGGAGTGGCTGTTGATCGAATGGCCCGAGGACGAGGTCGAGCCGAGCAAGTATTGGCTCTCCACCTTGCCGGCACAGACCTCCATCAGCGAACTGATAGATCTCGCCAAGCTGCGCTGGCGCATCGAGCGGGACTATCAGGAGCTGAAGCAGGAACTGGGCCTGGGGCACTACGAAGGCCGAGGCTGGCGCGGCTTCCACCATCACGCCAGCCTTTGCATCGCCGCTTATGGGTTCCTGGTCTCGCTTCGCGAGACGCTTCCCCCCTCAGCGGCAGCTCGAGCCGCGAGCCGCCAGGCGCCTGGTCTTCCCGATGATTATCGACCCCGCGGCGCCCCCGATCCGGCCCGAGCGCCACGTCCCGACCTCGATCCCGACACTGCGACGACGTTTAGCCGTGGCCCTGGCCCGGCGCTTGCAACGATGTCCCTGCTGCGCAAGAGCCACGGACAATCGAAGCCACAGAGCACATTTATGACGCAGTAAGATTAGGCCGAGCGTGTCGACGACAATGTGCCGCTTGCGACCCTTGACCCGCTTGCCGGCGTCGAACCCACAAATCCCGCCGCTCTCGGTGGTTTTCACGCTCTGACTATCGATGATACCCGCGCTCGGACTCGCCTCGCGCCCTTCCAGTTCGCGCGCCGCCATGACCAGGTGATTGCTGATCGTCCGCCACAATCCGCTGTCGCGCCATTCGTAGAAATAGCGTTGCACCGTCGAGGCGGGCGGAAGGTCTTTCGGCAGCATGCGCCACTGGCAGCCGGTCGTCGCCATGTAGAGGATCGCGCTCATCACCTCTCGAAGATCCGTCGTCCGGGGGCGGCCAACCCGACGGGGCGACGGCAGGAGTGGCGCGATCAGCGCCCATTCCCGATCCGTCAGATCACTTGCATAGCGCGGCCCCCGGCGAGCATAGTCACGCCGAGCGGTATCATTCCAGGGCATCCGATCTGAGCTGCCCCCGGTTTCCTTGGACATCGCTTTGTCCGAAAGGAGATCGAGATGGACCAGCCGAGGGACCCCCAGATGAACGGGCAGGATGGAGCTGCTGTGGTTGATGAGCCTGTGGTCAGGGTGGGCGGGCGGAGCCCGTCCACGCTGTCCACAGGCTGCGCGCCGGCGGCATCCGCGGTAGCGCCGGGGGCCGGGCCGCTGACGCCGGGGCAACGCTGGAGCGTGGCGCGCAAGCGCGCGGTCGCGCTGCGGCTTCTCGGTGGCGAGTCGATGGAGCTGCTGTCGCGCGAGCTGGGCGTGCCGGTTTACAAGCTGGAGCGCTGGCGCGCGAAGGCCGAGGCGGGGCTCGAGGGGGCGCTGAAGGAACGGGAGGCCGACACGGCCGACGGCGAGCTCGCCGCCGCCATGCGCCGCATCGGCGAGCTGAGCATGGAGGTCGAGCTGCTGCGGGCGAAGATGGAGCGCACCCCCGGCCCTTTGGCCCGCAGGAGGCGGCGGTGATGGCCGAGACGGTCTCTCCCGCCGCCGGACGGCGCTACGGCGTCGCGCGGGTCTGCCGGGTCTGGGGCGTGCCGCGGTCGAGCTTCTACGCCGCGCGCACCGCTGCGACGCAGGCGCCGGCGGTCGCGCCGGCCCGGCGCGGGCCGAAGCCGACGATCTCCGATGCGGGCCTCCTCGCCGCCCTCCGGGCGGACCTCGCGCGCTCGCCCTGGTCGGGCGAAGGCCACCGCAAGGTCTGGGCCCGTTTGCGCGTGCTCGACGGCATCGCTGTCGCGCGCAAGCGGGTGCTGCGGCTGATGCGCGCGAACGCCCTGCTGTCGCCGCACCGCGCGCAGCGCCGCCCGGCTGAGGCGCACGACCGCAAGATCGTCACCGACGCGCCGAACCTGATGTGGGCGACCGACGCCACCCAGGTCGCCACCGTCCGCGACGGCAAGGTCTGGCTCTTCGCCGTCGCCGAGCACTGGAACGCCGAAGCCCTCGGCTGGCACGTGAGCAAGCGCGGCACCCGCCACGAGGCGCTCCAGGCCGTCGGCATGGCGGTGCGGCAGCAGTTCGGTCATCTCGGCCGCGACGCCGCACGCGGCCTCGCCCTGCGCCACGACCACGGCAGCGCCTTCATGGCCGAGGACTTCCAGAACCAGATCAGGGCCTGGGGTGCGTTGCCGAGCTACGCCTTCGTCGCACAGCCGGAGACCAACGGCGTCATCGAGCGCTTCTTCCGAACCTTCAAGGAGCAGGTCGTGCACGGC
>DASQBH010001018.1:0-3429 GCA_035635315.1 Longimicrobium sp. | reverse complement strand
CTGGTGGAGCGCCACGGCTTCGCCGACGCCCTGTTCCCCGGCTTCGAGCCCATCCTGGACGCGCCCCGCACGGTCCCCACGGGGTTCGTGGAGGTGGACCACGTGGCGGTGAGCATGGAGCAGGGGCTGCTGGACGAGTGGATCGAGTTCTACAAGAGCGTGCTGGGATTCCACCAGTCGCACCACGAGATGGTGTGGACCAAGCACAGCGCCATGAACAGCAAGGTGGTGGAGGACGCGTCGGGGAAGATCAAGTTCCCCATCGTTGAGCCGGCCCACAACGGCGGCAAGTCGCAGGTGCAGGAGTACCTGAACTTCAACCACGGCGCGGGCGCGCAGCACGTGGCCTTCCTGTCGCACGACATCCGCGCCACGGTGCGCGCCATCCGCGACAACGGCGTCAAGTTCCTGCGCATCCCCCCCACCTACTACGAGGTGCTGGAGGAGCGCGTGGGCGCCATCGAGCCGGCGCTGATGACGGAGCTGCAGGAGCTGGGGATCCTGGTGGATTCCGACGACGACGGGCGCCTGCTGCAGATCTTCAGCGAGCCGGTGGAGGCACGCCCCACCATGTTCGTGGAGGTGATCGAGCGGCAGGGGGCCACCGGCTTTGGCTCCGGCAACATCAAGGCGCTCTTCGAGGCGGTGGAGCGCGAGCAGGAAAAGCGCGGCAACATCTAATGACCGACCTGGTGACCGCCCCGCCCGCCGGCGTTACGCTGGCGGCGTGGGCCCGCGCCTCGGGAACGTCGGCGCTGCAGACCATGCTCTCCGTGGGCACGCGCCCGGGAACGATCTCCTTTGCCCTGGGGCTCCCCGCCCCGGAGCTCTTTCCCGCGGCGGAGTACGGCCGCGCGGCGGCGGCGGTGCTGGACGGCGACCCGCGCGCGCTGCAGTACTCCCCGCCCTGCGCGCCGCTGCAGGCCCACGTGGCGGCGCTGATGGCGCAGCGAGGGGTGCACTGCGCGCCGGAGGAGGTGTTCCTGACAGCCGGCGCGCAGCAGGGGATCGCCCTGCTGGCCCGCCTGCTGCTGGAGCCCGGCGGCGAGGTGCTGGCGGAGCAGCTGTGCTACACCGGCTTTCAGCAGGCGGTGGAGCCGTTCTCGCCCCGCTTTCTCACCGTCCCCACGGACGGGGAGACGGGGATGGACGTGGACGCGGTGGAGGCGCTGCTGGCCGGCGGGGCGCGGCCGGCGTTCATCTACACCGTGCCCGACGGGCACAACCCGCTGGCGCTGAGCATGCCGGCGGAAAAGCGGCTGCGGCTGGTCGAGATCGCACGCCGCTACGGCGTGCCGATCGTGGAGGACGATCCCTACGGGTTCCTGGCGTACGACGGCCCGCCGGCGCACCCGCTGCGGGCGCTGGACCGCGAGTGGGTGTTCTACGTGGGCTCGTTCAGCAAGGTGCTGGCGCCGGCGCTGCGGCTGGGGTGGATCATCGTCCCCCGCGAGCTGGTGCCGCTGCTGGCCATCGCCAAGGAGGCCAGCGACATCAACACGGCCACGCTGTCGCAGCGCGCCGCCTCGCGCTACCTGGACGGCGGCCACCTCCCCGGCCACCTGGCCGCGGTGCGCGGCGAGTACCGCCTGCGCCGCGACACCATGCTGGCCGCGCTGCAGAAGCACTTTCCCGCCGGCGCGCGCTGGAAGAAGCCCGCCGCGGGCGTGTTCGTGTGGGTGGAGCTGCCGGAGGGGACCGACGCGGGCGAGGTGCTGCGCGTGGCCATCGAGCAGGAGGGCGTCGTCTTTGTCCCCGGCCACGCCTTTGCCGCCGACGGCAGCCGCACCGCCAGCCACTGCATGCGCCTCAACTTCTCCCACTCCACGCCGGAAGTGATCGAGGAGGGCATCGCCCGCCTGGCCCGCGCGCTGAAGGCGGTGGGGGTGTAGGACGGCGGCGATTCGCTGGAGATTGACACACAAAAGAGCCCGCTCCGGATCACCGGGGCGGGCTTTTCATCCGAAAGGCTTGCGGGGATGGAGAGAATTGAGCGATGATTTGACCTGCGGCGCGTTGTAATTTGGCGCACGAATACATCGATCCAGAAGAAACCCACCAATGGCAAAGCAGTCGACCGTCGGTTCGAAGACAGCAAGGACGCGCACTGGGGCAGAGATCGCCGAGGAGCGAATTGCAGATTACAAACGCGGCGTGAGGCAGAGCTGGCGTAAAGGGAAGCTGGTTTTGGAAGACAGAGCGGACCTTGATTTACACAGTTTGGGGCTCAGGTCAATACCGGAAAGTCTACGCGGAATCGGTCCCGTTGATATTTTGGATCTCAAGTATAATGAAATTACGGAACTACCGGAGTGGGTCGGAGAAATCCAGGCTTTCGTAATTAGTCTGAGTTCCAACCAACTGAGAACCTTACCGGAGGGAATCTCTTCGAGCACTGCAACTCTGTTTCTTGAGAACAATCAGCTTGAGGAACTCCCCAACTCCCTCCGGAATGCGTCACCCATTTTCGATTTGTATCTTGCAGATAATCCAAAGCTGAAAATACCGGCAAGTATCCTTGAGTCTGGAAACGCCGAAACGATCCTCTCATACTACTTCGAGTCACGTGGCGATAAGGGCCGGCCTCTCCTTGAACTGAAGCTCCTTCTGGTTGGGCGCGGGAAAGCGGGAAAAACCACGCTGGTTAAGCAACTCGCCGGCGAAAAGCCAAGCTCACGGGAGTCGGAAACTCACTCGATCGCCATCCGTGAGCTAACGCTGGCCTGTTCGCAAGGTGAGGTGCGCACGCGCGCCTGGGATTTTGGCGGCCAAGAGATTCTGCACTCGACACACCAGTTCTTTCTGACGGAGCGCAGCCTTTACCTGCTGGTACTCGAGCCGCGCACTGGTCTCGCGCAACGGGACGCGGAATACTGGCTGAAGCTCATCGAGACGCAGGGTGGCGGTTCACCCGTCATCGTCGTGATGAACCACAGTCACGGGCGCCGTTGGCCGATCGACCAGGTAAAGCTGCGGCGGCTATTTCCGTTCATCGTTGATTTCATCTGGACGGATGCACTGCATGGCGATGGCATCGACGTGCTGCAGAGCACAATCAAGCAGACGGTGGAAGAACGGATGCCCGACGTCTGGCTCCCGTTCCCGATCCGCTGGCGGACGATCAAGGACCGTGTCGCCGGGATGAGCGAGAACTTCCTCACCTACGATGACTACGTAAATATCTGTGCTGAGTACGGCGAGGAGGATCCGGACAAGCAGGCCGACCTTGCCGGTATCCTGCACGCGCTTGGGCTCGCGCTGTATTTCGGGAACGACCCACGGCTGCACGACACGCGAGTTCTCAACCCCAGTTGGGTAACGGGTGGTACTTCCGGATGCGACATCCCCAGAGCCTCCCGCTTGATGGACAGCGCGCGACGGTACAACGGCTCGGCTTTTTCGGGCTGACCCTGGGCCACGTATAACTGC
>DASQBH010001017.1:0-4606 GCA_035635315.1 Longimicrobium sp. | reverse complement strand
GAGGTGGAGGCGCCGTTCGTCTTCGTCTCCGTTCCCTATCCCGGCGCCTCGCCCGACATCGTGGAGCGCGAGGTCGTCGATCCCATCGAGGAGGCGGTGGCGGGGATCAGCGGGGTGGACCAGATCCAGAGCCAGGCGCTGGACGGGTTCGCCTCCATCCAGGTGATCTTCGTCTACGGCATCGACCCCAAGGCGGCGGCGCAGGACATCCGCGACGCCGTGAGCCAGATCCGTGGCGACCTTCCGCAGGAGATGGAGGAGCCGATCCTGGCCCGGTTCGATCCCAACGACCAGCCGATCGTCTCCCTTTCGCTGGCCAGCAGCACGCTCACGCCGGCGGAGCTCACGCGCATCGCCGACCCGGGGATCACCCGCGAGCTGCGCGGCATTCCCGGCGTGGCCGAGGTGCAGGTGGCCGGCGGGGTGGAGCGCGAGCTGAGCGTGGAGGTGGACCCCTCGCGGCTGCAGGCGGCGGGGCTCTCCATCCCCCAGGTGGTGCAGGCGCTGCAGACGCAGAACCTGGCCGTCCCCGTGGGCCGGCTGAACTCGCAGCTGGAGGAGCGGACCATCCGCCTGCGCGGCCGGCTGGTCTCCCCCGGCGAGTTCTCGCAGCTCGTGGTCGCGGCGCCCAACGGGGTGCCGGTGCGGCTGGCGGAGGTCGCCACCGTCCGCGACGGCACGGAGGAGCCGCGCTCGCTGGCGCTGTTCAACGGCCAGCCGGCCGTGGGCATCGACCTGGTGAAGGCGCAGGGCTACTCCACGACGTCGGTGGCCGAGGTGGTGATCGAGCGGGTGGGGGAGATCCAGAAGACGCTGCCGGCGGGGGCCAAGCTGACGGTCGTCCGCAACTCGGGCGAGCGGGTGGAGAACTCGGTGGCCAACGTGGAGGAGACGCTGCTGGTGGGCGCGCTGCTCACCGTGCTGGTGGTCTTCATGTTCCTCAACAGCTGGCGTTCGACGGTCATCACCGGCCTGGCGCTGCCGGTGTCGGTGCTGGCGTCGTTCGTCGCGGTGCTGGCGTTCGGGTTCACGCTGAACACCATGTCGCTGCTGGGGCTTTCGCTGGCGATCGGCATCCTGATCGACGACGCCATCGTGGTGCGCGAGAACATCGTGCGGCACGTGGAGATGGGGAAGGACCACTATCGAGCGGCCAGGGAAGGGACGGACGAGATCGGCCTGGCGGTGGCGGCGACCACGTTCTCCATCGTCTGCGTCTTCGTGCCCATCGCGTTCATGGGCGGGCTGGCGGAGCAGTGGTTCGCGCCGTTCGCGCTCACCATCGCCTGCTCGGTGCTGGTGTCGCTGTTCGTCTCGTTCTCGCTGGACCCCATGCTTTCGGCCTACTGGCCGGACCCGCACCGCGAAGAGCACGAGAAGGCCTGGATCACCCGGCAGCTGGACAAGTTCAACCGCTGGTTCGACCGCCGGGCGGAGGACTACCGCCACGTGATCGCGTGGGCGCTGGACCACGCGCTGGCCATGATCCTGATCGCCATCGGCACCTTCATCGGCGCGCTGGTGGTGCCGGCCAAGGGGATCTACGCCTTCCTGGCCGTGATGGTGGTGGTGACGGCGGCGGTGCTGGCGCTCACCTTCGTGCGCTTTCCCCGCGGCTTTCGCGGCGGGGCGATGAAGGGCGGCATCGCGGTGGGCACCCTGGTGATGATGTTCGTCGCCATCGGTGCGGCGCCCACCGGGGGCAAGCTGGGGTTCGAGTTCTTTCCCAAGGACGACAACTCCGAGATCCTGGTGGACATCGACACGCCGCCGGGGAGCAGCCTGGAGTACACGCGCCTCAAGAGCGAAGAGGTGGCGTCGATGGCGCGCCGCATCCCCGAGGTGCTGTACACCTACACCACCATCGGCGGGCAGGGCGGCTCGGTGGACCAGGGGAACGTGTACGTGCGCCTGCAGCCCAAGGCGACGCGTGACCGCGGGCAGGAGGAGATCGCGGCCGGGCTGCGCGAGGAGGCCAAGCGCATCGGCGGCGCCACGGCGGCGCTGGGCACGGGCAACTTCGGCGGCACCAAGCAGATCATGATCCAGCTGCAGGGCCCGGACATCGCCGTGCTCAACCGCCTGGCGGAGCAGGTGGAGGCGCAGGTGCGGCAGGTGCCCGGCGCGGTGGACGTCTCTCTGTCGACCAAGGGGCAGAAGCCGGAGCTGACGGTGGAGCTGAACCGCGGGCTGGCCGGCTCTCTGGGCGTGACGGCGGCGCAGGTGGCGCAGGCGATGCGGCCGGCGTTCGCGGGGATCGACGTGGGCGACTGGGTGGACCCGTCGGGCGAAACGCGCGACGTGTACGTGCGCTTCAACGCCGAGGCGCGGTCGCGCACGGCGGACCTGGCACGGGTGCCGCTGGTGCTTCCCGGCCCGGGCGGCCAGGCCACCACCCTGCCGCTGGGGCAGGTGGCGACGATCACGCGCGAGCTGGGGCCGGCGCAGATCAACCACCTGGACCGCGAGCGGGTGATCAACGTCGAGGCCAACACCCAGGACCGCCCGCTGAGCGAGGTGGTGGGTGACATCACAGAGCGCATTCAGTCGGTGCGCATGCCGGTGGGCTACCAGCTCACCTTCGGCGGCGACACCGAGGACCAGACGGAGGTGTTCGGGCGCATCATGTTCGCGCTGATGGTGGCGGTGATGCTGATGTACCTGATCCTGGTGGTGCAGTTCGGCAGCTTCCTTGACCCGCTGGCCATCCTGCTTTCGCTCCCGCTGTCGCTGATCGGCGTGGTGCTGGGGCTGTGGATCGCGGGAAGCACGCTGAACCTGATGAGCATGATCGGCATCATCATGCTGATGGGGATCGTGGCCAAGAACGCCATCCTGCTCATCGACTTTGCCAAGTGGGCCAAGGAGAGCGGCAAGAGCACGCGCGACGCGCTCATCGAGGCGGGCGCCATCCGGCTGCGGCCCATCCTGATGACCACCTTCGCGCTGATCGCGGGGATGCTTCCCGTGGCGCTGGGCCGCGGCGAGGGCTCCCAGTTCCGCGCCCCGATGGGGATCGCCATCATCGGCGGCGTGGCGACGTCGACGCTCCTCACGCTGCTGGTGATCCCCACCGTGTGGGAGCTGCTGGACGACATGCGCGAGAGCTTCCTGGCCCGCTTCCGAAAGGTGACGCACAGCGACGGCGGGCACGGGGGTGGCGGACACGGAGGCGGACATGGCGGGCAGGGCGGCCACGACCGCGACGTGACGGTGCCGCACGAGCCGCGCATCCGGCGCGAGCCGGAGCCGGAGCCCGCGCTGCGGATGGATCCGGGGGCATCGCCGGCGTAGGGTTCGAGGCGCTTCGGCGGAGTCGGAGTCCGCCCCCTCCGCTCGCTCAGGCTCGCACCTCCCCCAAAACTGCTGGGGGAGGTTGGGGGTGGGGCAGGCTGGGGTGAGATTCGGACAGGTGGGTGCGGGATGGTGGGCGCCCCCCTCCCCGGCCCTCCCCCACAAACTGCGCGGGGGAGGGAGGTGCGACGCACCTCGTCGAAGCGGGATCGAATTCTCCCCCTCTCCCGGCGCAGTTTGCCGGGGGAGGGGGTCGGGGGGTGGGGGATCACGGGCGCAGTTCGATGCCCGTCGACGATCCTCCGTAGTTCTCCCCTCTCCGTGAGGAACGAACGGGGAGGGGCCGGGGGAGGGGCACCCCGCGGACGCAGTTGGACGCAGGCTTAGCCACCTGCTACCTTCCGAACTTCTCTCTCTCCGCAGGGATTTCATGCGGGGGGAGATGCAGGTGGAGGGGCCCGCGGAAACGTAGAACGGAGTTGACGGACCGGTGTATGAGCGCGCCCGCACGGTGGCTGCGGCGCGCGACCGGACCGGGGAACCGGGCCGGCGCTTTTCTTCTTTGGGATGGGGATGCAGACCACACGCGAGCCAGGCTCCATCGCCGGCGCCGAGACCGCAGCCGAGAAGTACCTGCCGCCGCCCCCCCGACGGGCCGCGTGGCCGGAGCGCCGCCTGGCCATCCTGGGCCGCGGCGCCGAGCGCTTCTTCGAGCACGCCGGCGGCATGGCCACGCTGCTGTGGCGCACCATCGTCTACCTGTTCACCGGCCGCATCGCGCTGCGCGAGCTCATCAACCAGATCTACTGGATGGGGGTGGGCTCCATCCCCATCGTGCTGGTGACCGGCACGCTGGCGGGGATCGTGACCTCGCAGCAGGGCGGCTACCAGTTCACCAGCGGCGTTCCCCTGTACATCCTGGGGAGCGTCGTCACCAGCAGCATCGTGCTGGAGCTGGGGCCGGTGATGACGGCCGTGGTGCTGATCGGCCGGGTGGGCGCGCGCATCACGGCCGAGATCGGCACCATGAAGGTGTCGGAGCAGATCGACGCCCTGGAGTCGCTGGGCCGCGACCCGGTGCGCACGCTGGTGGCGCCGCGCATCATCGCCGGCATCATCGCCGTTCCCCTGCTGGCGGGGATGGCCGACGCAGTGGGGGTGTTCGCGGGGATGCTCGCGGCGCAGGCCACGGCCGGGCTGGGCTACCGCTCGTTCCTGTACGGCGCGCAGCTGTTCTGGCACAACTGGGACATGTTCTACTCGCTGTCCAAGGCGGTCGCCTTCGGGCTGGTGATTCCGCTGGTGGCCAGCC
>DASQBH010001016.1:0-4230 GCA_035635315.1 Longimicrobium sp. | reverse complement strand
GGGTTACACTGGCCGGGAGCTTGCGTTGGCGCTCCCGCGAGCGGCCGGGAGGGTCCCGGCCAGGGGTGGAACCGCGTCCGTGGGGCGCCGCGCCAAGGCCGGGCGGCGGCACGGATGATGAAGCAGCCGCGCGGCCTATGGAATACGCACACGACCCGTTTCTTTTTCCGCTGGTACGCGAGCCGGCGTCCCGCTGGGAGCGTTCGGGGCTGTCGCAGAAGCAGGAACGCACGTTCAACCGCGTGGCCACGCTGCTGGCCGGGCTGTTCCTGGTCGGGTGGATCTACACCATCGCCTTTGCGCCGCGGGCAGACCTGAGGGCCGACGCGCCTCCGGTGGCGCGCATCAGCACGCAGCTCATCCGCAGCCCGCTGGCGTCGGACGCCGCGCCCAACGCCGCCTTCGTGGTGGACGAGTTCGTCCGCAGCTTCGAGGCCGACTTCGAGAAGCAGGTGGGCGGGCTGAGCGGCGCGGTAAAGGTCGACATCGTGGAGCCGGGTGACAGCATCTCGCTTCCCGGGCAGGCCGGGCTTCCCAAGGGCGCGCAGATCGTACTGGCGCCCACGGACAGCGCCGCGGGCGGCACGCAGCCCATCGGGGGCACGACACCGCGCCGGTCGGGGATCTGGAACGTGGTGCTGCAGATGCGCGACGCGGTGCGCCCTGCGGGGGACGTGAGCGTGATCACGCTGGTGCCGCTGTCGCAGAAGCGCGGCGGGCGCATCGGCAACTACCGCATCGGCAACTGGCCCAACGAGCAGGGCGGCGCCACCAACCCCATCTACCGTCCGCCGGCGGGGATGATCGAGGTCACGCCGCAGAACCGCGACACCTGGCTGTCGGAACACATCCAGCTCAAGGACTTCATCACCAAGGGCCAGGAGAACGTGTGGCCCAAGTACGTGGTGGTGCAGCCGCGCATCCTGGACAAGATCGAGCTGGTGATCCAGGAGCTGGAGCTGATGGGGCATCCGGTGGAGAACATCTTCGCGGTCAGCGGGTTCCGCACGCCGGCGTACAACGCCGGGGGCGGCAACACCTCGGGGCGCGGCAAGCTTTCGCGGCACATGTACGGCGACGCCATGGACATCGCCGTGGACAACGACAACAACTCCATCATGGACGACCTGAACGGCGACGGGCGCATCAACCTGTCCGACGCCCGGGTCATCGGCGCCGCGGTGGACGCGGTGGAGCGCAAGTATCCCGCGATGGTGGGGGGGATGCACTACTATCCGCCCACCGGCGGGCACCAGGGGATGGTGCACATCGACACGCGGGGGTTCCGCGCCCGCTGGTGATCGCGGGCGCCGAAGGGTCTGTGGACGGGGGGATGATGAGAACGCCGGAACCAGGAGCGAACGGTGGCGGACGACGGACGTGACGCGGGCATCCGCGTGGAGCGCAGGGACGAGCGTGACGGGGAGCGCGGGGACGACCGCCTGGCGCACCTGCCGCCGCAGATGGACGTGCGCGACGAGGACCTGGAGCCGCACGCCGGGCTTCGCTACATCGCACGGATGTTCAAGATCCTCTCCATCCTGCTCATCCTGCTGCTGATCGCCGAGATCATCCTGGGACTGGTGCAGCAGGGGCAGAGCGCCATTCCGCAGCTGCTGGTGGAGGCCACGCGGCTGATCGTGTTCGCCGGCCTGCTGTGGGGCGCGGCCGACATGGGGCTCATGCTCATCGAGAGCAACCACGACCTGCGCGCCACCCGCATCCTGGTGGGCCGGCTGAACAACCGCGTGCAGCGGCTGGAAGACATCTACACGGCCACGCTGCGCTCCGGCGGCGGTGGGGGCCCGCAGCTGCCGCCGCCACCACCTCCCGGCCAGACTCCGCGGGCGCCGCGCGCGTAGCCCAAAAGCAACTGCGCGGGTACAGAGATACAGACAAAAGCCAGAGATACAGAGGACCGATCTTCCTCTGTATCTCTGGCTTTTGTCTGTCCCTCTGTACGCCTCGCTTTTGCGGAGCCGGATCAGTCGCGGCCTGTGCGGCGGTCCAGGGTGATCAGGCGCATCAGCGCGGCTTCGGCCACGCGGTCGGCGTCGCGGGAGCTGAGGGTGTGGTGGTTCACCATCATCGAGAACACCATCCGCTCCCCCGCCGCCGTGGTGAAGTAGCCGGAAAGCGAGCGCACGCCCGACAGCGTGCCCGTCTTGGCGTGGACGTTGGCCTCCGCCGGGGTGCCGCGCATCCGATTGGCCAGCGTGCCGTCGCGCCCCGCCACCGGCATGGCGGTGTGAAAGACGTCGAAGTGCGGGCTGCGCGTCTCGCGCTGCAGCAGCGCGACCAGGAACTCCGGCGCCACCAGGTTGTAGCGCGAAAGCCCCGAGCCGTCCGCCTGCGAGAGGAGCCGGCGCGGCAGCCCCCACGCCACGGCCATGCTGTCGATGGCGGCGACCCCCGCGCCCGCGGACCCCATCCCGCGCAGCTCACGCCCCAGCGTCTTGAGCAGGATCTCGCCGATCTGGTTCTGGCTGGGCTTGAGGAACGCCGCCAGGATCTCGCGCATGGGCGGCGAGGTGTGCGTAAAGAGCACGGTGGATGATTCCGGCCGCGCGCGCCCCGGCTCGTCATCCGCGTCCAGGCTCGCCCCCCCCACGCCGATCCCCGCCTCCAGCAGCGCCTGCCGCAGCACGGAGGCAAAGAAGCGGGTGTTGTTGCGGACGGAGACCTCCGCCTCGATCACCGTGTCCGGCGGCAGGGTGCCGCTTACCAGCACCCCGCTGAGCGAATCCGCGCGGCCCACCGTTACCTGCGGCGCGGTGCCGGCGGCGGCCATCCACACGTTGCCGACCACGGGCACCCACTCGTCAGAGACCGGTAGCGTGGTGACGGCGGCGGCGCGCTGGCCGGGCGCGGGGGCCACGCGCACGGTGACGAACCCCTCGTTCAGCTGCAGGCCGCCCACCTCGGCGCTGTACGAATCCTCCACGTCGTCCCAGGCCCAGCCGCGACCCAGCGCCCGGTCGTCGAACACGTCGTCGTTGCCCACCACCGCGCCGGTGATGCGCCGCACGCCGTGCGCGCGCAGCGAGTCCGCCCAGGCGCGGAATACCGTCCGCACGTCGCCGTGAAAGCGCTCGGAGATGGTGGGGTCGCCGCCGCCGATGACTACCAGGTCGCCGTGCAGCACGCCGTCGCGCACGGGGCCCGCGGCGGCCACGCGCGTCCGGTAGCGGTAGTCCGGGCCCAGCGCCTCCAGCGCGCCCGCCGCCGTGACGATCTTCATGTTGCTGGCGGGGACGAACATGCGCCCCGCGTTGCGCGCGTACAGCGTTTCGCCCGTCTCCAGCGACCGCACCAGCACGCCCCAGTGCGCGCTGGCGAACGCCGTGTCGTTGAAGATGCTGTCCAGCGCCGCCGCGATCGTCGGCGCGGCGGCCGGCGACGATGCGGTCGCGGGCGCGGGGGACACGGACGGAGACGCGGGCGTGCACGCGGCGGCGAGCGCCAGCAGGAGCGCGGCGGCGGATCGGTGGAGGGGCATCGTCATCGGGCTCTCGTTGGATGCGGAGCGGGTCAGGGGCGCGGCTCGGCGAGCATCTGCTCCAGGCGCGCCTTGACCGTCGGCCACTCGTCGTCGGTCACGGAAAAGAAGACGGTGTCGCGCACGCGGCCCGTCTCCGTGAGCATGTGCTTGCGCAAAACCCCTTCCTCGCGCGCGCCGATGCGCAGGATGGCGGCCCGCGACCGCGCGTTGAGCGCGTCCGTCTTGAGCTCCACGCGCAGCAGGCCAAGGGATTCATAGGCGTGGCGCAGCATGAGGTACTTGGCCTCGGTGTTGACGGCGGTGCGCTGCCACGGCCGCGCGATCCACGTCCAACCGATCTCCACCCGCGGTCCCTCGGCGTTGGCCAGGCGCGTGCTGCCGATCACCTGCCCCGTGGCCGCCTCCGTGGTGACGAACGGGAGCGCCGTCCCCTGCGCCTGGGCGGCGAGCGCGGCTTCCACGTAGCGCCGCATGTCGTCTTCGCCGTGCACCTGCGACACGGTCCAGCGCCACAGCTCGGCGTCGTTGGCCGCCTGCCAGAGCGCGGGGACGTGCTCGCGCGTCATCGGCACCAAGCGCACGTGCCGGCCCTCCAGGGTGACGGGATCGAGATTCATCGGTGGATGCGGGAGGTGGGATTTCGGGTTGCGACAAGATGAGACGTGGGATTCGAATGCGCTACGATGGTCATCGGCCCGTGTCCGCAGGCGCCCCCCCCTCCCCGCCTC
>DASQBH010001015.1:0-5468 GCA_035635315.1 Longimicrobium sp. | reverse complement strand
CGTGCGCGACAGCCGCAGCATCCGGCCGATCAGGACGAACACCGCGCCCATCAGCGCCACGTGCGTCCCGCTGATGGCCAGCAGGTGCACCAGCCCCGTCTTTGCGAAGCGGTCGCTCAGCTCGCGGTCCAGCGTCTCGCGGCGCCCCAGGAGCAGCGCGTCCGCCAGGGGGCCGTGCCGTCCCATCAGCCGGTGCAGCTGCCGCTCCGTCCGTCCGCGCGTGGCCAGCAGCGGGTGCGCGCGATACGACGGAGGCGCGGCGACCTGCATCGAATCGACCGACACGTAGCCGGTGAACCCCGGATCCCGCGGCCACCCGCTCCCCAGCACCGGCCGCGGCAGCGTCGTCCATCGGCCCCGCAGCACCAGTTCCGCCCCCGCGAGCGCCGCCTGAGACCCGCGCGGCAGGCGCACGCGCACCCCGCCCGCGCACCCGCGGACCGCCGCCCCCTCCCGCTCGACGGACGCCGCATCGACCGGCAGCAGCGGCCGCCGCGCCTTCGCGTCCACGGGTGGGGTCCAGTTGGCCGCCAGCGCGCCGCGGATGGTCAATTCCGCCCCGTCCGCGAAGTGCACGCGGCAGTCCCCTTCGGCGCGGTCGCGCGCCCCCGCGCCGTGCCCCGCACCCGCCAGCGCCATCGCGCCGAGGATCAGCAGGCGGACGGAATCCCCGCGCAGTTGTTGGCCGATCCATCGCCGGTGCAGCCACGGCGCAAGCAGAAGCGGCACCGCCGCGAGGGCGATGCCGCCAGTGACCCAATCCACGCGCAATCCGAACAGCAGCCCCGCAACGAACGCCAGAAAGGCCGATACGAGCGGGAGTGCCAGCTGCGTCACGCGTCCATGGTTCGGGTGGACGAAACGGAGGCGGGATGCATTCTAACGCGTCCGGCCTCCAGGTGTGTAGCCGCCAGCCGCCACCGCGTGAACAGAGTCACGCCTGCGCCTCCAGATCCACGACATCGGTCCGTGAGATCGAAGAACGCCCCGCGGAGACGCCGCTCAGCAGAGCAGCCCGTAACAGGTGTTGAACACCCTGCAGCTTTCATAGCAGGTGTCCGGCCCGCACGAGCCGTTGCACGACTCTGCGCAGGTATACGGACACGTCTCACCGTCACAGGTGCCGCCCGTGCACGACACTCCGCAGGACGGCTGGTACGATGGATAGCAGTGATTGGGGAGCGTGTCCTGCTGGCCGAGAACGGTGCCCTTTTCCCGGGCCGGCCGCGTGGTGTCGAAGCTGTCGACCCGCAGATCATCCAGCCGCAACTTGAGTTTGGTCATGAGTTTCTCTCCTGATGGGAGAACGCCGCCGGGGTCGTCCAATCGAAGGTGAGATCAATCACGCCCACGGCACCCCGGATGGAGTGCCGCGGGAGACGCGATTCGTTGTAGCGGCGGGTCAGCAGACCTGGCCAAATACGCCGTTGACGCACGTATACATGTAGTCGCAGCTGAACTCGCACGTCGCCCCACAGCTGGCCGGGCAGGTGTTGTAACAGGTGTCGTCGCAAGTGGCCCCACAGGTGCCGTCGCAGGTTGCCCCGCAGGTGCCGTTGCAGCTGGCGTCGCAGCTGCCATTGCAGCTCGCGTAGCAGGTGGGGCAGCCGGGGCAGGTGCACTGCGTGTAGCACGTGCACTGCTCGCCAAATACGGTGCCCTTCGGCTTCTCCGGCGCGGTGGTCTGGAAGGTGTCCACCAGCAGGTCATCCAGCTTCAGCTTGAGCTTGTTCATCCGAGTTCTCCTGTTGAGGGCGGATGGATCGGAAAGCGCGAGCCACGCGGCACCGCGTCGACAAACTACGGCACGAAACGAGCCGATTCACCCGCCACAGGCGTTCAATGTATTCAACTGCTTCAACGCATCGATGCGGCTATCTTCAAGGGAATTCGGTGGATATCCATCCTCCCCGAACGTCGGAACGGCACCGCCCCAAGGGGGACGGTGCCGTTCCAATGCGATGTCGTGAGATGGATGTCCGTCGCGAGGCTACGCGGACGTGCCGGTGGTGCAGTCCTCGCCCGCCGTGCAGATGCAGGGCGGGTAGTCGCAGACGCACCCGTCCAGGTCGCCGGGCCCCGACGTGCCGAACGACTCCACCTTCAGGCTTTCGACCTTCAGCCGGTGCTTGTTCATACGTCTCCGTCCACGGAGGGTGAACGATGATCCGGGCGCCGGACGAGCCCTGCGCCCGGACCCACGCTCACTGCGTCTGGGTGCAGTCCGGCCCGGCCGAGCAGATGCACGGCGGCGCGAAGCAGATGCAGCCGCCCGGATCGTCCTTCACCGTGCCGCGCGGGTCGGTGGGATCGGTGATGGTGTCGAACGACTCCACCTTCAGGCTCTCGGCCTCCAGCTTGTGCCTGGTCATGCGGTACTCCGTACGGAGGGTGAAAAACGACCGCCGCACGGCCGAAAGTGGCCACGCGGCGGTCCAGGGGCTCAGCGGATGCGCTCGCCGCAACAGGCACGGCGCGCCCCGTCCGTCTGGAACGACTCCACCGAAAGGTCTTCCACGCGCGAAGCAGGCTTCTTCACGGCGCCCTTCCAGGTGGAATGATGGGGTGACGGAAAGCGGGTGTGCTTCGAGTATATATCAACTTCCCTTAAACGCCACAACCGGTCATATATGCCACTTTTTGCGAGACGGGTTCCCGCCCGCGAAAACGGGCCGCCCCCCGTGCAGGGGACGGCCCGCTCCCGACTTCCCACGGGAGGAACGCCGCCACGTCCGCGGGGGCGTGGCGGCGTTCCGGTTCAGCACTGGTAATAGCAGCAGGTGCCCACCGGGTCCGGGGCCGTGGGCTCGCAGGTGCCCGCCCACGACGGACAGCCGGCCCCGGTTCCGGTGCCGGTGCCTGTCCCCGTGCCGGTCGTGCCGCAGTTGTCCGGGTTGCAGCTGTCCACGCCGCAGCTGTCCGGGCAGCTGTAGTACTCGTCCGTGACGCATTCCGTGATCTGCGACCAGTCGTGACCCTTCACCGTTCCGCGCGGCTGCTGCGCGTCGCTGGTCTCAAAGGACTCGACCTTCAGCTCATCCAGGTGCAGCGACAGCTTCTTCATCACGACCTCCGGTCCTGAGGTGATGGGCCGCCGATTTGAAAGGCGCGCGGGACGGCGGCATAGGCCCGCACGCCGTGGGACACCGGAGAGACTACAAAGCTGCGCGCAGTTGCACAAGTCCTGTCGTGATCAGAATCCTTCGCGCCGGCATGAAGAAGCCGCCGCACCCGGATGGGAGCGCGGCGGCGGCAGAACGGCAAGTCGTTCAGGCCCAACGGGATCGGCTCAGGCGGCCGGATCCTCGTCGTAGCGGGGAAACGCGATCGTCCGCTCGCCGTCGCGCGGATGCGAGATCGTGCGGTCGTCGTCGCGCGGATGCGCCACGGTGCGACTGTCGTCGCGCAGAAGTGCGGACGTGCGCTCGTCATCCTTCGGATGCACCGTGCGCTCCTCCTCGGTAAAGTGCGCGACCGTGCGGTCCTCCTCACGCGGATGCGCGGACGTACGGCCGTCGTACGCGGAGGTGCGGTCCACGTTCTCGCGCGGCGCCACCACGCCCCAGGCGCTCGCGCTGGGCGCGGGACGCGCCGGCTCCTCGGGCTGCAGCAGCCCGTGGCGGCGAAGCTCGTCGCGCACGCGGCGGTCGTGGCGCAGGCCCAGCAGCAGCATCGCCAGCATCCCCGCCAGAAAAACGACGAGCAGGACAATCGCCAGCGGCGCGCGGTAAAAGGTGAACACGCCTGTGTCCACCGCCACCCGCTCGCCCCGGTTGAGCCACGCCAGCGCCGCCGCGAACACCGTCACCGCGGCGGCCGGAAGCCAGCGGGGGCCCGTCATGCCGCCGCCAGCGCGTGGAACAGCTCGCCCTGGAAGGTGGCGCCCGAGGTGCTCTCCAGCCGCACCTCGGCAAAGCTGCCGATCAGCTCCACCGGCCCTTCGAAGGTCACCACCTTGTTGCTCTCGGTGCGCCCCTGCAGCCCGCCGCGACGCCCCACCTTCTCCACCAGCACCTCCTCGATGCGCCCCACCTCGGCGGCGTAGATCTCCGCCTGGATGGCGCGGTGCGTCTCGATCAGCCGCTGCAGCCGCGCCTGGCCTACCTCGTCGGGGACGAACTGGTCGCGCGGCAGGCGGGTGGCTGGCGTGCCGTCGCGCTCGCTGTACTTGTAGAGGAAGGCGTCGTCGTAGCGCACCGTGCGCATCAGCTCCAGCGTCGCCTCGTACTCCTCGTCCGTCTCGCCGGGGAACGCGACGATCACGTCGGTGGAGAGCGCGATGTGCGGCATGGCCTCGCGCACCCACTGGATCTTCTCCAGGTACTCCTCCACCGTGTACCGGCGCAGCATGCGCTTGAGCGTCCGGTTGTGGCCGCTCTGCACGGGCAGGTGCAGCTGCTTGCACACCGCCGGCTCCGTGGCCATCACCTCCACCAGCTCGCGGGTGAAGTCGTTGGGATGGGGGGAGGTGAAGCGCACGCGGCGGATGCCGTCCACCCGCGCCACCTCGCGCAGCAGGCGCGGAAAGTTCCAGCCGCCGTGCTCGTACGAGTTCACCGTCTGCCCCAGCAGCGTCACCTCGGGCACGCCGTCGGCGGCCAGGGCGCGCACCTCGTCCAGGATGGCGAGCGGGTCGCGGTTCTTCTCGTCGCCGCGCACGTAGGGGACGATGCAGTAGGTGCAGCGGTAGTTGCACCCGCGCTGGATCGGCACCCACGCGCTCACCGACGAGATGCGCCTGGCCGCCACGCCCTCGTAGTTCTCGTGCGGGTCGAAGCCCAGCACGGTGAGCCCCCGCGGCTGCTGCGGCGCATGCGTGCCGAACGCCAGCGGCAGCGACGGACGCGGCGTCCGCTTCGCGCCCACCTCGGCCAGCTTGTCGGGGAGCTGGCGGTAGGCGTCGGGGCCCATCACCAGGTCCACGCCGCCGGCCCGGCCCAGCAGGCTCTCGCCCATGCGCTGGGCCATGCACCCCGTCACGCCGATGAGGGCGCCCTCGCGGCGGTACTGCTGCAGCTGGCCCACGCGGCCGATCACGCGCTGCTCCGCGTGGTCGCGGATGGCGCAGGTGTTGACCAGGATGACGTCGGCGTCGTCGGGCTTGTCGGTGGCGACGAACCCCTGCTCCGCCAGAATGCCGGCCATCAGCTCGCTGTCGCTGATGTTCATCTGGCAGCCGTAGGTTTCGATGTAAGCTCGCTTCATGGCAGGCACTACGTGGGTCCGGGGGTGCAGGACCGGACGGATACACCGAAGCCGCCAGACGGTTCGCCGCATGAGACAATCTCATGATGCGTAGAGCACCAAATCAGTCATCCTGAGAGGGTGTTGCTAAACCTCTGCAGGCGTGGAAGAGGCGATGTCATCCTGAGGGAGGCGCCGCGCTGCACCTTGTTGCTGCAACGTACTTTGGCGCCGACCGAAGGACCCTGCCAGCACAACCGGGGGGACGGATCCGCGGCGTGCAG
>DASQBH010001014.1:0-3050 GCA_035635315.1 Longimicrobium sp. | reverse complement strand
CTCCCTCCCCCGCGCAGTTTGCGGGGGAGGGCCGGGGAGGGGGGCGCCGTCGGCTCGCGTGGATGTATGTCGCTACGGCGCGTTCCCTCCCATCAGCCGCTTTGGCTCCGCCTTCGTCGGAATCAGATAATGCCAGATCTCCCCGTCGCGCGCGCCTGCTGGATCGCGGGTGTTCGGCGGCGCATCCGCGGGCGCTCGGGCCGTGCATCACCCATCCGGAACCTCCAATGCTCGTTCTGCGCGATCGAATTCTCCCTCCCCCGCGCAGTTTGCGGGGGAGGGCCGGGGAGGGGGGCGCCGTCGGCTCGCGCGAGTCTATGCCCCTACGGCCCGTCCCCTCCCATCAGCCGCTGGAACTCCGCGCCTTCCTGGGGAGTGAGGAAGTACCAGACGTCCCGGTCGTGCGCGGCTGGAAGGATGATGAGGCGCGAGACCCACACGACCCTGACCTGCGCCTGCTCGCCACGGTAGAAGACGGCGCTCCCCGCGTCGTTGGGACGGTGGATGAAGTGCGGCATCCGCAGCCCCTCGCGCTCCCTGGGGGCGCGGATGAACGCGACCAGGCGGCGCACGGCGGCGGGGTCGCGGATCTCGTGCACGGACCCGTTCGCCTCTACCACCACCCGGTCCGCGCGGGGCGACGGAAATTCGGGAAGTGGATTGAGCAGGCGGTGGATGCAGGCCTGCCCACCGAGCAGCATGACCGTCGTGCCCACAAAGCGCCGCAGCGCCCGCGCGATCCCCGGTCTCATCATGATCGTGCTCCTTCAGCAGGTGGCGGCGCGGATCGATGCGGTTGCGGTGGGCGTCAGCGGCTGGGCCAGGGCGGGGCGGTGCCCAGCAGACGCTGCATCTCCACCGTCTCGTCGTGGCTGAGCGGACGCACACCCAGGTGATCGGCGGAGGGAATGGCGATGGACCGCGAGCTCCAGGCGAACCAGCGGCCCTCCTGCCCACCGCGGTAGAAGCGGACGTGCGGCATCCCCATGGTGGGAGCGTTCCGGACGCGCATCCACGGGTCGCCACGGGTGCGTACGAACGCGGCGATGGCGGCCACCCGCGCGGGATCGGTGATCTGGTGCGAGAACCCGTCCGGCGCCCACACCTCCACCCGGTCCACGCCGTCGGGCGGAAGCTCGACGCGCGCGAACAGCGAGCGGTACAGGACGAACTGTCCGGCGAGCACCATCACCACGAGCAGCAACACCCGCCGCAGCGCCCGCGCCGTCCAGGGCTTCATCGTCATTCTCGCCTTCCTTTGCGGGTCGCGCTCCGGGGTACGTGGCCGATCGCGAGCCTCATCTTTCCAGCAGCTCCCGGAGCTCCGCCCCGTCCCGGGCGCTGAGCATCCGCTCCGCGGTCCCGTGGCGATCCTGCAGATGGATGACGCCCGGCCCCCAGGAGATCACGCCCCGGCGCACCGTCCCCTGGTAGAGCTCCGCGGTCGGTGCGGCCAGCAGGCAGACGGTCTCCGGAAAGCGCGTCCATTCGCCGGGATGCGAGCGCACGATGGCGAGGACGCGATCGATGGTCGCGCGATGGGTGATGGTGCGCGTGCCCTCCATCGTCACCACCTGTACGCGGTCGACTTGCGGCGGCGGGAGATCGGGGCGCGCCTGGAGGGCGAGAAAGCTCCCGGCGTGCCCCGCGAACACCATCACGGAGGTGCCGACGACGCGCCGCAGCGCGCGGGAGAGAGCCGTGTTCATCGTCATCCTTCCGCCTCCTTGAGCAGCTGGCCGGCGATCACCAGCTTCTGGATCTCGCTGGTGCCTTCGTAGATGCGCAGCGCGCGGATCTCCCGGTACAGCGTTTCCACGGGCGCGCCGCTCACCACGCCGCGGCCGCCGAACAGCTGCACGGCGGCGTCGATCACGCGCTGGGCGGCTTCGGTGGCGTACAGCTTGGCCATCGCGGCCTCGCGGGTGACGCGGTCGGCGCCGGAGTCGCGCGTCCAGGCGGCGCGGTAGACCAGGAGCGCGCTGGCGTCCACCTCCAGCGCCATCTCGCCCAGGGTGGCCTGGATGAGCTGAAAGTCGCGCAGCGGCTTGCCGAACGCCTGCCGCTGTGCCGTCCACCGCACCGCCTCGTCCAGCGCGCGCCGCGCGAAGCCCAGCGCCGCGGCGCCCACCGTGGTGCGAAAGACGTCCAGCGTCCCCAGGGCCACGCGCATCCCCGCGCCGGCCTGGCCCACGAGCGCGTCCGCATCCACCCGGCACCCATCGAACACCAGCGTGCCCAGCGGGTGCGGCGCGATCACGTCGATGCGCTCGCTCACGCGCAGGCCGGGGTTGTCCGCATCCACCACGAACGCGGCGTAGCCCCGCTCGCCCGCTTCGGGAAAGCGGGTGAAGACGACGTAGTGGTCGGCGATGCCGGCGTTGCTGATCCACGTCTTGGTGCCGTCGATCACGTAGCCGCCGTCCGCCCGCCGCGCCGTGGTCTGCATGGCCGCAACGTCCGAGCCGGCGTCGGGCTCCGAGAGCGCGAATGCGGCGATCCGCTCGCCGCGCGCCACGGGCGGCAGGTAGCGTTCCTTGAGCGCATCGGACCCGAAGAGCGAGATGGGGCCGCTGCCCAGGCCCTGCATGGCAAAGGCGAAGTCGGCCAGCCCCCACACGCGCCCCAGCGTTTCGCGCGCCAGGCAGAGGGAGCGCACGTCCAGCCGCTCGTGCGCGCCGCCGTACGGCGCGGGGACGCACAGCCGCAGCACCCCGGCCGCCCCCAGCCGCCGCACCAGCTCGCGGCACGCACCGTCCACGTCGTGCTCGTCGTGCGGCATCGGCTCGATCTCGCCGCGTACGAACGCCTGCAACTCGTCTGCAAGCTGCCGGTGCGCGTCGGTGAAGAACGGCCAGGTGAGGAAGGTGCGGTCGGGCATGGGATGGGGGAGTGCGAAAGTGCGAAAGTGCGAGAGTGCGAGAGTGCGAGAGTGCGAGAGTGCGAGAGTGCGAGAGTGCGAGAGTGTCCGAGGGCGAGGTGTCGGGTTCTCGGCTCCCTCGGGGGCCCGGACCTCCACGAGTGCCTCGACGTCGAACCCCGAGTCCCGC
>DASQBH010001013.1:0-2710 GCA_035635315.1 Longimicrobium sp. | reverse complement strand
GGTGCGCCACCCACGCACGGGCGGCACACGAGAGGCGCGTCCCGCTCTCCCCAAAACGATCCGGAACGAGAGAAACACCGTGAAACTGCTAAAGATTTCGGCCCTCGCCCTGCTCTCGGCGCTGTCGCTGGCGGCGTGCGGGCGCGACGGGGTGACGGGGCCGGGTGGCCTCAGGATTGGACAGTTCGACGGCCAGATCGCGGGCACCCTGGGCGGGCGCCTGCAGGGCGAGGCGATCTCCGGCAGCACCGTTTCCGGCTTTCACGACATCATCGTGCTGACGGACTACGAAGAGGGGATCGAGATCACGATCTACCACGATACCGACGAGTTCTTCCTGGGCCGCTACCCCATCGGCGACGCGGTGACGATGAACCGGGACATCGTGGCGTACGTACGGCTGCTGGACACCGGCGAGTATTTCGACTCGCTGAATGGGGTGATCGACATCTCCGGCACGCACACCAACGGCTTCGAGGGCACCGCCAGCTTCAGCGCCGAGAGCGACGAGGTGATCGGCGACATCGTGAACGTGGACGTCTCGTTCGCCACCGACTACGCCGGCAGCATCGACTTCAACTTGAGCCCCTCGCTTTCCCGAAGCCCCAAAGCACGCTGACAGGGTGAACGGCTGAAACTGCACTCACACAGAGCAGCAGAGGGACAGAGCAGCGGAGAAAGGCGGCGTCCTCTGCTCCTCCGCCTCTCTGCTGCTCTGTGTGAGTGCCGTCAGGCGGAAACGAAGAACCCCGCGGCCTCTCGAAAGAAGCCGCGGGGTTTCTCGTGCTCGTCGAACGCGTCCGCTTACTTGGCGGGCGCCGCCGCAGCGGTCTCGACCGGCGTGTCCACCAGCTCGATCAGCGCCGTCTCGGCGCCGTCGCCCTGGCGAAAGCCCGTCTTGAGGATGCGGGTGTAGCCGCCCGCGCGGGTGGCCACCGCCGGCCCGATCTGGTCGAACAGGCGAACCAGCGTGTCGCGGTCCTGCACGTGGCGCGCGGCGAGCCGCTTGCTGTGCAGGTCGCCCCGCTTGGCCAGCGTGATCAGCTTCTCCGCGAACGGACGAAGCTCCTTGGCCTTGGCGGTGGTGGTCTGAATGCGGCCGTGGCGGAACAGGCTGGTCGCCATGTTCCGGAGCAGGGCCTCCTTGTGCTCCGACGTGCGGCCGAGCGCGCGGCCCTTCTTACCGTGTCTCATGGCTTACAGCTCCCCGGCGGGCGAGTCGCCCCCGTTCTGCTCGTTGTTGTCCTCGTCGCGAACCACCCACCACAGGGTGCCGCCCTCGTCCGCCTCCAGCGAGCTGCCGAACCGCAGGCCGTGACCCGCCAGGAAGTCGCTGATCTCCTGCAGCGACTTCTTGCCGAAGTTGTCGATGGCCAGCATCTGCTGCTCGGTGCGCTGCACCAGGTCGCGAACCGTGTGGATGTTCTCCTTCTGCAGCGAGTTGCGGCTGCGGACGGAGAGTTCCGCCAGGTCCTCGATGGGCCGGTTCAGCAGCTCCTGCAGCCGCGGCGGGATCGGGCTGCGCCCGGCCGGCACCGAAGCGCCGCTGCCGCCCGTGTCGCCCCAGCTGCGGTCGCCGCGCCACTCCGGCGTGCCCCCGGCCAGAAAGGCCAGGTGCTCGATGGCCAGCCGCGCGGAGTACTGCACCGCCGACGGCACGTCGATGGCGCCGTTGGTCTCTACCTCCAGCACCAGCCGGTCAAAGTCCGTCCGCTGGCCCACGCGGGTCTCCTCGACCACGAAGTTGGCCCGCGTGACGGGGTTGTAGATGGCGTCCACCCGCACCAGGTCCGCCGGCATGCCGCGCGGGATGGGGTGCGACTCGGCGGGCACGTAGCCCCGCCCCTTGTTCACGTACAGCTCGATGCGCAGGTCGCGGTCGTCCTGCAGCTCGAGGATGTGGTGGTCGGGGTTGATGACGTCCACCGACGGGTGCCCCGTGATGTTGCGCGCGGTGACGGGGCCCGCCTTGTTGGCGCGCAGCTCCAGCACCGCCTCGTCGGCGTCCTCGTCCATCCGCAGCACCAGCGACTTCAGGTTGCGGATGATCTCGTGCACGTCCTCAACCACGCCGCCCACGGTCTGGTGCTCGTGCAGCACGCCGTCGGAGCGGAACGCCCACACCGCCGAGCCCCGAAGGCTGCTCAGCAGGATGCGGCGGATGGTGTTGCCCAGTGTGTGGCCAAAGCCCCGCTCAAGCGGCCGCAGCACGATCTGGCCCGTGCGCGGCTGCTCCGGCAGGTTCGGCATCTGCAGGCCGGTAATATCGAGTTCCACTATTGTCCCCTCCCGGATGTGGACAGGATGCGGGAAAGACCCGGGCGGCGGAGGCGCCGTTCAGCGCCCCGCCGCATCGGGTCCAGTCCTCACGCTTACTTGCTGTAGAGCTCGACGATGAGCTGCTCCTGCACCGCCAGCGGGATGTCCGCGCGGGTGGGGCGGCTCACCATCCGGCCGGTGCGCGAGCCCTCGTCCACCGCCAGCCAGCCCACCGTGCTGGGCTTGGTCTTGGCGGCAAGCGAAGCCTGCACGGGCAGGATGTCCTTGCTCTTGGGCGCGATGCGCACCTCGTCGCCCGGGCCCACCTGGGCGCTGGGGACGTCCACCAGGCGGCCGTTCACGTGCACGTGGCGGTGACGGATGAGCTGGCGCGCCTCCTTGCGGCTGCTGCCAAAGCCCATGCGGTACACCACGTTGTCCAGACGGCTCT
>DASQBH010001012.1:0-2157 GCA_035635315.1 Longimicrobium sp. | reverse complement strand
GTGGCATGTAGGGCGCGAACAGGATCCAGTCCAGCAGGACGAAGAACACCACGGGAAAGAAGCACCCGAAGATCAGGCTCTTGCTGAACTTTCCCGAGATCTGGGAGAACAGGCTGCCCACAGGGATCGGCGGTGTGCGGGGTGTGTCCGGCGGAGGGAGGGTTGGCGTGGCCGCGAGCGGCAACATATGTACCTTCGCCCACGGCCCGAGCGTTCTTCGCCAACCCGTTCGCAGGCAACGAGATGGCGTTCGGCGGCCACGTGCCGGCATGAGGGAGGGTGGGGAGGGCGCGCCGCAGGTGAGGCACGGGTTCCGGCCGTTCGCATCGCCGCGCCGCCGCCTTGCTCCGCCCGCGCCGTTCCACCATCATCACCCGCATGCCAGCCTCGCCCCTCTCCGAAGACACCATCGCCGCCATCGCCACGCCCGCCGGCCGCGGCGCCGTGGCGCTTCTGCGCGTCTCCGGACCGCGCGCCCTGGACATCCTGCGGCGGATCGCGCCGGGGGTGGACGACGTGCGGCCGCGGGCGCAGCGGCTGGCGGCGCTGCGCCATCCGTCGACCGGCGAGCTGCTGGACCGCGGACTGGTGACGTACTTTGCCGCGCCCGCCAGCTACACCGGCGAGGACACGCTGGAGATCGCCACGCACGGCGGCGTGCTTACGCCGCAGCTGGTGCTGGACGCGCTGCTCGCCGCCGGCGCGCGGGCCGCGGAGCCGGGGGAGTTCACGCGCCGCGCGTACCTCAACGGCAAGCTGGACCTGCTGCAGGCCGAGGCCGTCGCCGACCTGATCGACGGGCGGTCGCGCGCGCTGCACCGGGCGGCCGTGCACCAGATGGAGCGCGGCCTCTCGCGCCGGGTGTCGGAGCTGCGCGACGCGGTGATCGGCACCGAGGCGCTTATCGCCTACTCCATCGACTTCCCCGAAGAGGACGAGCCGCCCGTCCCGCCCGCGCGCATCGTGGCCTCCGCCGCGGACGTCATCGCGCGCATCGACGCGCTGCTGGCCACGGCGCCGGAGGGCGAGCTGCTGCGCGAGGGCGCGCTCACCGTGCTGGCCGGCCGGCCCAACTCCGGCAAGTCGTCGCTGTTCAACGCGCTGCTGGGGACGGAGCGCGCCATCGTCACCGACATCCCCGGCACCACCCGCGACGCCGTCGAGGCCTCCGCGTCCATCGACGGCTACCCGTTTCGCCTGGTGGATACGGCGGGGCTGCGCGAGACGGTGGACCGGGTGGAGGGGATCGGGATCGAGGTCGCGCGCCGCTACCTGGCCGCCGCGGACCTGGTGCTGTTCTGCATCGAGTCCGGCCGGGGGGTGGATGACGACGAGCGCGCGTTCATGGGCGGTATCGATCCCACCCGCCTGATCGTCGTCCGCACCAAGTCCGACCGCCACCCCGGCGATTCGGCGGATGCGGATCCATCCGACCTCCCCACCGTCACCGTCTCCGCCGCGACGGGTGACGGGATGCCCGAGCTGCGGGGCGCGCTGCTGTCGAAGGCGTTCGGCGGGATTCTGGGCGAGCCGGGCGAGGCGCCGCTCGTCACCCGCGAGCGACACGCCCGCGCCCTGCGCACCGCCCGCGACGAGCTCGTCCTCTTCCTTGCCGCGATGGACGACGCCGTGCCGATGGAGTTCGCCGCGACCCACCTTCGCGCGGCGGTGGGCGCGCTGGAGGACCTGGTGGGCGTCGTGAGCGTGGACGACGTGCTCGACCGCGTCTTTGGCACCTTCTGCGTCGGCAAGTAGCCCGCCCTCCTCCCCGCCCCGCCGATCCCCTGCGCCTCGAGTGGCTCCGTCGCAGTTCGAGCTCGGGAGTCACACACTGACACGCGCGACAGCTGTTTATCCATCCTCCGAGAGAAAACGGAGGCGAATTTCGCGCGAAAATCGCTTTTACGGCGCTCCGGACGCGAAAACGACCCGGTGGATTCACAAATCCGGGATCGCGCGTTTATCGCGAATCTCGAAAGCCAATTTTCTACGGGAGGTATTCGGAATTCAGCGGGCGATGACGAACTCGCCCTCGGAGATGCCGTCGGAGGAGAACGGGAGTGGATCGACGGAGGAGACGCGCGCGCCGGGCGGGCCCTCCGCCAGCTGCGCCTGCAGCCGGCGGAGTTGATCGTCCGTGCCGCGCGCGTGCACGGC
>DASQBH010001011.1:0-6028 GCA_035635315.1 Longimicrobium sp. | reverse complement strand
CCTGGAGGCCGCGGTCCGGCGGATGCTCGCGCTCTACACCGACACGCGGACGGAGCGACCCGCCGCGCGCGGGCGCGCGGTTCTCGCGGTGCTCATCCTGGACAGCGCGGGCCGGCCCGTGGCGGCACCTGCTGCCGCGATCTCCAGCTTTGGCTGGGGGGTACCCCACGCGCTCCGGGGAGAGCTGGCGCGGCTGGCCGGGTGGCGGACGGCGGAAAACGCGCTGCTTGATGGTCTCGACGAGCAGGTGCGCCGGCTGGACGCGGAGGGCGAGCCGCTTTCCCTGCGCCACGCCGACCTGACCCGCGCATACGAGTGGCTGGTCCATGCGCTGGGCCTCCCCGCCGATCTGGTGCAGCCGCCCAACTTCGCCATCCGGAGCTACGTGAACTACCGGAGCGACGATCCACCCGAGCCGCTGCTGCTGAACAGCTTTTTCCTGGGCGACCTGGCGACGGTCCGCGACACGCTGTCGAGCGGGCGAGCCACGCGCACCATACGGCAGTACCTCAACCTGGAGCGCCCCGCGGTGCGGCCCGACCTGCTGCACGATCGTACCGCGCTGGAGGCGGCGGTTGCACCCGGGCTCACGCCAGCCGCGCGCTGGCCCGGCCCGGGGCGTCACCCGCTCGTTCTGCTGCAGCAGGCGGCCGTAAACCTCGCGCTGCACGAGGTTCGCGACGGCGGAATTCTGGCCGTCAATGGCCCTCCTGGGACTGGAAAGACCACCCTGCTGCGTGACCTGGTTGCGGCAGTGGTCACGCAGCGGGCCGAAGCGATGGCGGCCTTTGAGGATCCGTCCGCCGCCTTCATCCACTCAGGTGAAAGGCTGAAGGCGGGCTCCAGTTGGCTGCACCTCTACCGGCTGGATCCGCGGCTCAAGGGGTTCGAGATCCTTGTCGCCTCCTCAAACAACAAGGCCGTCGAGAACGTCAGCGCGGAACTGCCGGCCCTGAAGGCGATCGCGGAGGATGCGGCCGACCTGCGCTACTTCAAGACCGTCTCCGACGCGCTACGGGAGGACGATACGTGGGGCCTGGCGGCAGCCGTGCTGGGCAATGCGGCGAACCGGAGCCGGTTCCGGCAGACCTTCTGGTGGGACAAGGAAGCCGGCATGTCCACCTATCTCGCCGAGGCCGCGGGCACCCCGCAGGTCATTCAGATCCCCGATCCCGCGACGGGAAAGACGGAATCACGGCGCCCGCGCGTCGTCGACGCGGAGGACCCGCCCCGCAACCATCCAGAGGCGCTGCGGCGCTGGCAAGCCGCGCGCGCGTCGTTCCGTACCACGCTGGAGCAGAGCCGCGGCCACCTGCGCGATCTTTCCCGCATCCGTGAAACGGTGCTGCGCCTCCCCTCGCTTGCCGCGGCGGAAACGGAGGCGGGATACGCGCTCTCCACCGCGCAGCATGCGGAGCGTCACGCGCGTGGGTGCATTCCCGCAGCGCAGGAGGACGCAGCCCGGGCCCGCGGCGCCCTCGCGGATGCGGAGCGCCAGCTCGCGGAGCATGATGGCGAGCGGCCCGGGTTCTTCGCCCGGCTGTTCCGCACCCGGCGCGCACGCGAGTGGCGGGAGATCCGGACGCCGCTCGCGCGTGCAAAGGAGCAGGCGCGCGCGGCCGCGGCGGAGGCGGTGCGGGTGCTCTCGGCCGCCGAACAGGCACTCCGGGACGCGGAGGACGCCCGGGAGAGAGCGGCGCGGGCACTGGACGAAGCGGCTGCGCGCCACACCGCCGCCCGGCGCGAGGTAGACGCCGCACGGGCGCGCATCGGGCAGGGGCTGGTCGATGCGGACTTCCTTGCGCAGGAGCATGCGCAACTGCACAGGGCTACTCCCTGGATCGACGCGCGGGGGCAGCGCCTGCGCGACGACGTGTTCGTGGCGGCAATGCGTCTGCACCGGGCGTTCATCGACGCGTCCGCCAAACCCCTTCGGCACAACCTGGGGGTGCTGATGAACACCCTGGCCGGCAACGGCCTTCCCACACCCGAGAAAGAAGCGATCCTCCCGGACCTGTGGTCCTCCCTGTTCTTTGTCGTCCCACTCGTTTCCACGACCTTCGCATCGGTAGAGCGGATGCTCGGCCGGCTGCCGGCAGAGACGTTCGGCTGGCTGCTGGTGGACGAAGCGGGACAGGCGCTCCCGCAGGCGGCGGTCGGCGCGCTGATGCGATCGCGGAGGGCGGTCGTGGTGGGCGATCCGATCCAGATCGAGCCGGTGGTGGTGCTGCCGGACACGCTGACACACGCAATCTGCCGACACTTTGGGGCAGATCCCGATCGGTACAACGCGCCCGCCGCCTCGGTGCAGACGCTCGCGGACGCCGCGACCCCGTACGGAGCGGAGTTCGAGGGCAGGCACGGCAGCCGGAGCGTTGGCGTGCCACTGCTGGTCCACCGCCGCTGCTCGGAGCCGATGTTCGGGATCTCGAACGCGGTCGCGTACGAGCACCTGATGGTGAACGCGAAGGGGCCTGCACCATCCCCCATCGGCGTGGCTCTCGGCCCTTCGCACTGGATCGACGTGGTGGGGAGTGCGGAGGAGAAGTGGTCGCCGGAAGAGGGGGCGGCCGTGATGGACCTTCTCAGGCGCGTCCAGGAAGCCGGGGTGACGCCGGATCTCTACATCGTCACGCCGTTCGTGATCGTGGCCGATCAGCTGCGCAGGCTGGTGCATGACAGCGGCGTGCTGCGCGCATGGACGGAGGACGCGCATGCCTGGACCCGGGAGCGAATCGGCACCGTGCACACTGTACAGGGACGCGAGGCCGAGGCCGTGATTTTCGTCCTCGGAGCACCCGCCCCTCAACAGACCGGGGCACGCTCCTGGGCCGGCGGCAGGCCCAACCTGCTCAACGTTGCCCTCACGCGCGCGAAAGAGCGGCTGTACGTGATCGGCAACCGCAGGCTCTGGCGTGAGGCGGGGCTGTTTCGCGAGCTGGACGGTAGGATCCCATAACAGAGCCTTTCGCTTCAGCCGGAGGAGGGGTGCGCGTTGGCAAGCTCCGAAGTCCGCCCCCACCCGGGCTCGTAAACCTCGCCCACCCTCCCCCAAAACTGCTGGGGGAGGGTTGTTGGGCTGGGTCCCGTGCATCGACTCCGAACGGTTTCCTTCTATAGCCTCGGAACCCGCGCCGCACGCCGGGCGCGGCCCCCGGGAGAAGGTGAAGCCCCGTTCGGTGAGCGCAAGCGAGCCGAGACGGGGCTTATCGCTTTTCCAGCCGCGGGTTTACCCGCCCGGGACGGAGCCGGATGGATCGACGCGCGGTGGCAAGCTCCGCCCCCACCCGGGCTCGTAAACCTCGCCCACCCTCCCCCAAAACTGCTGGGGGAGGGTTGTTGGGCTGGGTCCCAGTGCATCGACTCCGCGAATGCTTCCTGCTGCCGCCGCCAGACGTGTCGCCGCGCGCCAAACCCTACCCACGGGAGAAGGTGAAGCCCCGTTCGGCGAGCGCAAGCGAGCCGAGACGGGGCTTATGGCATTTCTAGCCGCGGGCTTCAGCCCGTGGCGGGCCGTGGCCGGGTGAGACGACCCGTGACCTACCCGCGCGCGTGGACGGTGTCCTTGCCCTGCTCCTTGAGCACGTCGGCCAGGGCCATGATGGCGCCGGTGGCGATGGCCCATCCCAGCATCATCCCCACCCCGCTCTGGCGGCGCGCCTTGCGCGGCAGCCGCGGCGCGCCGCGGTCATTGTAAAGCGCGCTGCGGGTGTACTTGCGCGCCATCTTGCTCGCGGCCGTCCCCGCGATCATCCACAGAAGCTTTCCAGCCAGCTTGCCCATGTATCCTCCCGGGTGGCGTGTTGGTCGCTGTTCAGACGGCGCCGCCGTTGCAGAAGGCGCGCCAACTGCCCGTGCAGCGTCGCACGCGCGCCGGCGGATCGCTACAATGGTGGGATGCGGCGCACACGAGCGCGGGAGCGGGAGATGACGGCACTGACGCCGGCGCAGCGCGAGATCCTGCGCCTGATCACCGACGCGGTGGCGGGCGGCGGGCGGATCGTCTACCGCTCGGAGTACCTGGGCTGGCTCCCGTTCGGGCAGTACCAGGGGGTAGAGGTGGAGCCCGCGGGCGCGGAACGGCCGGTGCCGCTCACGCTCCCCGGCGGATGGGAGATGGACGACCTGCTGGCCATCGAACAGGCCGGCCACCTGCGCCGCGTCAGCGAGACGCACGAGACGGAGGACGACGTGGAGATCATCTACGAGCTGGGGGAGGGCGGATGAGCAAGCCGGAGGTATGGCTGCGCGGAGAGCGTGTGGATGGAATCGCGACGGCGCTGCAGCCGGTGGCGCACGCGCTGCTGCAGGCGATGGAGGACGTGGAGCACGCCGCGTCGGGGCTGTCGGTCGACGAGTTGTGGACGAAGCCGGGCGGCGCGGCGTCGGTGGGCTTTCACCTGCGGCACCTGGCCGGCAGCCTGGACCGGCTGACGACGTACGCGCGCGGCGAGCAGCTGTCCGACGATCAGCTCGCCGCGCTGCGGGCGGAGCAGGAGCCCGGCGCATCCGCAGCCGAGGTGATCGCGCAGGTGCGGGCGACGATCGACCGCGCGCTGGAGCAGCTGCGCGCCACCCCGGACGCGTCGCTGGACGACCCGCGCGAGGTGGGGCGCGGGCGGCTGCCCAGCAGCGTGCGCGGCCTGCTGTACCACGCCGGCGAGCACACCACCCGGCACGCCGGCCAGGCGATCACCACGGCGAAGATCGTCCAGGGCCTGGGCGCGGGCTGACGCGCGGCGCTTCGAACATCCACGGCCGCTCGCTCCTCCCCTCCCGTGGCGGGCGAGCATCCGCCGCGGTGAATCGTCGCGACGGCGGGGACCGTATCCAGCGTGGGCGGCGCGGACGCGCGCGGCCCACGGCTCAAACGAAACAAGAGGAATCCCATGAGGATCATCCGTTTTGCCCTGGCGCTGGGCGCGCTGGCGGGGGCGCACCCCGTTGCGGCGCAGGAGAGTCCGCTCGTCGGCCGGTGGGGCGGCGCGCTGGAGGTGCAGGCGCTGCGGCTGCGGCTTACGCTGGCGGTGGTGGACAGCGGGGGCGCGCTGCACGGCCGCTTCGTGAGCGTGGACCAGGACGGCACCGCGTTCCCCGCCACCGTCGCCGCCCGCGGCGACTCCGCCTTCTTCGAGGCCGCGATGATCGGCGCGCGGTATCACGCCGCCGTGGTGGGGCGAGACACGCTGCGCGGCGAGTGGCTGCAGGGGGGCGCCACGCTGCCACTCACCATGGTGCGCGGCGCGGACGCCGGGATGGTGATGCGGCGTCCCCAGCTGCCGCGTCCGCCCTTTCCGTATCGTGAGGAGCAGGCGACGGTGCAGTCGGTGGAGGGTGTGCGGCTGGCGGGGACGCTTACGCTGCCGCAGGGCGCGGGGCCGCACCCGGCCGTGGTGCTGGTGAGCGGATCGGGCCCGCAGGATCGCGACGAGACGCTCCTGGGCCACAAGCCATTCCTGGTGCTGGCGGATTACCTGACGCGCCGCGGGATCGCCGTGCTGCGGCTGGACGACCGCGGGGTCGGCGCCTCCACCGGCGCGTTCGCCGCGGCCACCTCCGACGACTTTGCGCGCGACGCCCAGGCCGCCGTGCGCTGGCTGCGGGCGCGCCCCGACGTGGCCGACGACCGCGTGGGGATCGTGGGCCACAGCGAGGGCGGGCTGATCGCGCCGCTGGTGGCGTCGCGCACGCCGGAGGTGGCGTTCATCGTCCTGCTCGCCGGCCCCGGCACGCCCTCGCCGGAGCTGCTGATGGCGCAGGGCGCGCTCATCAGCCGGGCGGGCGGCGACTCCGACGCCGAGGTGGAGCGGACGACGGCGCTGCAGCGCGAGATGTTCACCGCCATCGCCACCGAGGCCGACAGCGTGGCACTGCACGCGCGGATGCGGGAGATCACCCGCCGCTACCAGGCATCGCTCACGCCGGAAGAACGGGCGCAGCCGGAGGCGTCGGACGCCACCATGAAAGCGGCCGTCGACGCGATGATCTCGCCCTGGTTCCGCTGGTTCCTGCACTACGACCCGGCGCC
>DASQBH010001010.1:0-3895 GCA_035635315.1 Longimicrobium sp. | reverse complement strand
CTACGTCCGCGCGCGCGAGGCGTACGCCAGCGGCCGCTTTGGCGACGCCCTGCGGCTGTACGGCGAGGCCATCGCCCAGGCGCGGCGCAAGTCGTTCCTGCGCGCGGACCGAGCGCGCCTGCACGCCCACATGGGCGCCATGCCGGCCGCGCTGGCCGACATGACGGAGGCGCTGGAGGAAAAGCGCCGCGAAGACACCAACGACCGCGAGCTGGTGCGCCTGTACGAGTCCAAGGCCATGCTGGAGCACGGCATCGGGATGCTGCACGAGCGCAACAACGACCGCGCGGCCGCACGCGAGGCGTACGGCCGGGCGCTCACCGAGGACCTGAGCTTCTACCCGGCGCACGTGCGGCTGGGCGCCATCGCGCTGGCGGAGGGGAACACCGAGACGGCCGTGGCGGAGTACGCCCTTGCCGCGCAGACCACCAACGAGCCGTCGGTGCTGTACACCTACGGCGCCGTGCTGGCGCAGACGGGGCAGCTGGACGAGGCGGCCGCGCAGTTCGAGCGGGTGATCGAGGTGGCGCCCCACTACCCGGAGCCGCGGTTCGGGCTGGGGATGGTGCGCGACGCGCAGGGGAACACCGCCGCCGCCACCGAGGCGTACCGCGGGTTCCTGCAGCGCGCCAGCCGCGCCCACACCCGCCGCGCGCACGCCGAGCAGCGGGTGCAGGCGCTGGCCTCGGCGGGAGCCACGCCGTGACGCCGCGTCGCGTCGCGGTGCTGGCGGCGGCGCTGCTCTGCGCCGCCCCGGCCGCCGCGCAGCCGTCGGGGGCCACGCGCCCCCGCACGGCGTACGAGGACCTGCAGATGTTCAGCCAGGTGCTCAACCAGATCCGGGTGAACCACCCGGACTCGGTTGACCAGCACGAGATGTTCATGGCCGCCGTGCAGGGGATGGTTGAGGCGGCGGACCCGCACTCGTACGTCATCCCCGCCGCGCGGCTGTCGCCGGAAAAGGAGCAGCAGCTGCGCAACGGCCGCCTGCACCCGGTGCCGATCGACTTCCGCTACCTGGGCGGCCTGCCCGTGGTGGCCAGCGTGGCCTCGGGGACCCTGGCCGCGCGGCAGGACATCCTGCGCGGCGACGTGCTGGTGGCCGTGGACGGCGCCCCCGTGCGGGCGGAAAGCCCCACCGAGCTGGAGGTGTTCCTGGCCGGCGCCCGCGGCTCGCAGGTGCGGCTCACCTTCGAGCGCGAGCGGGCCGACGGCACCCGGGTGGAGCTGGAGCGCACCGTGCGCCGCGAGCGCGGCGACGACGAGTCCGCCGTCCCCGTGGTGATGATGCTGGATGGGGAGACGGGGTACATCCGCGTCACCACCTTCATGAGCGAGCGCACGGCGGAGGACCTGCACGCCGCGCTTGGCAAGCTGGAGGGCGAGGGGATGCGGCGGCTGGTGCTGGACCTGCGCGACAACGGCGGCGGCTCCGTGGCCGAGGCCACGCGCGTGGCCAGCGAGTTCCTTCCCGCGGGCGCCACCGTCTACGTGAGCGACGGCCGCAAGGCCGAGGTGCGCGACAGCGTCGTCGTCCGCCGCTCGTTCTGGCGGCGCGAGCGGGAGTACCCCATCGTGGTGATGGTGAACGAGGGGACGGCCAGCGCGTCGGAGCTGGTGGCGGGGGCGCTGCAGGACCACGACCGCGCCCTCATCGTCGGTCGGCGGACGTTCGGCAAGTCGCTGCTGATGCAGGGCTTTCCGCTCTCGGACGGGTCGATCATCGTGATGACGATCGGCCACGTCAAAACGCCGTGCGGGCGGGTGATCCAGCGGCAGTACCGCGACCTGCGGGGCGCCGACTACTACCGGATGGCCCGCGCCGCGCGCGACACGGCGGGGCTCCCCAGCTGCCGGACGGCGGGCGGGCGCACCGTGTACGGCGGCGGCGGCATCTACCCCGACGTGGTGCTTCCCGAGCCGGAGCCGGCGCCCCTCTGGCTGGCGCGGCTGACGGAGACCGCCGTGCAGACGCGGTGGATCGGCGCGCACCTCACGGAGAACGCCGCCGCCTACACCACGGTGGAAGCGCTGGCCGCCGCGCCGCGCCTTACGGACGCCGCCCTGGCCCAGTTCCGCGCCTTTGCGCAGCAGCAGGGCCACACCGTCCCCGCCGGCGCCGACGCCGACCGCGCCCTGCAGCGCCTGCTGGTGCCGGAGATCGCGGCCACGAAGTGGGGCTCCGCCGGCTACTACCGCGTCCTGGCCGCGCTGGACGAGCAGATCGGCGCGTCCGTGCGCGAGTTCGAGCGCGCCACCACCATCCTGGGCACCCGCAGCCAGGACTAGTTCACGAATCCGCCAAAACTGTCATTCTGAGGAAGGCGCCGCGCGACGCTCTCCTCCCGCTGGAAAGCCTGGCGCCGACCGAAGAATCTTTACGCTGGGCGGCGGAATCTTTCCCTCACATGCGGTTCCGGGGCGTTGTCCGGGGCAGGGCTCCGCGCGAGGGGAGGGAGATTCTTCGGTATCCAAAGGCCGGTCCCGGCTCTGGACCAGCGAAAAGCCCGCTCCCTGATCAGGGGGCGGGCTTTTCCAGCGTACCTTCGTACTCTCGTACTTCGTACCCTCAGAGCCCCAGCATCCGCTCCACGCGCGCCTCGAGCGAGGGCTTGGTGGCGCCGGAAAGGGCGCTCTCCAGCAGGTCGGACAGCTCCTCGGCAAAGTCATCGGGGTGGCGGCGCTTGATGCGCACCAGCGGCGCGAACGCCAGCATCACGGTGCGCGGGCGGTCCTCGTCGTCGTCCGCGTCGTCGCCCTTCCACGACTCGCTCACGCCGCCCGTCTGCCACGGCTCCAGCTCGTGCTCGCCCTCCTCCGCCTCGGCCACCATGCCGGGGGGGAGCGCCTCGACGGGGATGGTGAGCCCCACCATGGCCTGGATCTCCTTGTCCGGATCGTCGGGCTCCTCGGCCATCAGGCCCAGGCGCACGGGGCCGCGGATGACCTGGTGCAGGATGACGATGGTCTCCGGCGGCAGAAAGGCCCGGAACGAGGGGTTCTCGTTGCCGTCCGCGTAAAAGGCGACCGGGATCAGGGCGGAGTCGTCGGTCAGCAGACCCTCGGGCTCCACCTCGCGCATCTCCAGGTCGACCGGCTCGTCCCGAAGGTAAACGTGCATCTTGTTTCCCGAAGCTCCCTTACGCTTGCCGGCCGGGGCCGGGTTCGGTGGATTCGCAACGCCTGAGCGCGTTTGCCCTTGTACCCTTTACCGGCGGTTGGTTCCGCGCCGATTGTGACACAGGCGCGCCTGCCCGTCGCACCAGTGGCGGCTTCAGTCTGCCTGCCGCGCGGCGATGCCGTACATCAGCGGCAGGTCGGGCACGCCCGCGGGGGTGCGAAAGCGGCGGCCCGGCAACGCGCGCATCCCGCGGAACGGGCTCCAGCCGTTGGCGTACGGCCACTCCCGCAGCCGTTCGATCCGCAGCCCGGCGTCGATCAGCGCCTGCGCCACCTCGTACACGCCCCACTGAAAGTCGAAGGAGCGGTGCGGGTTGCTGAACTCGCCGAGCCCCTCCACAAAGCCGGAGGGCGCCAGCGCCTCACCGGTATCGCGCACGTAGTCGCCCACGCCCGTCTGCGTCACGATCGGCTCGCCGCCGCTGGAATACGGGTAGGTGAGCCGCATCTCCTCGTCGAACATGGTGGCCGCCGGGTGGAACTCCACCAGCACGAAGCGCCCGCCCGGCGCCAGGATGCCGGCGATCCCCCGCGCCCACGCCTCCAGCTCCGAGATCCACGAAACGGCGCCGTACGACGAGAACGCGCGGTCAAAGCGGCGCCCCTCGCGCGCGGCGGCGTCCATCCACGCGTACACGTCCGCGCGCTCGAACCGCCCCGCGATCCCCGACTCCGCCGCCAGCCCCCGTGCGAAGTTCACCGCCGTGTCGCTGAT
>DASQBH010001009.1:0-3780 GCA_035635315.1 Longimicrobium sp. | reverse complement strand
CGCCATCAGGTAGTCCACGATGGACGCGTCCGCGTGTACCGTGTCCACCCGCTCCTGCAGCACCAGGACGGACGCGGGGTCCAGCACCGGGCGGATGCGGTCGATGGCATCGCTCCCGCCCGCTGACTGCAGGATCACGTTGCGCTCCTCGTCCGCGTCGGGGTAGCCGATAGACAGGCGCATCATGAAGCGGTCCAGCTGGCTCTCCGGCAGCGGATAGGTGCCGTGCTGCTCCAGCGGGTTCTGCGTGGCCATCACCAGGAACGGGCGCGGCAGGTCGAAGCTGCGCTCGTCGATGGTCACGCGGCCCTCCTGCATGGCCTCCAGCAGCCCGCTCTGCGTGCGCGGCGGGGCGCGGTTGATCTCGTCCGCCAGCACCACGTTGGTGAACATGGGACCGGGGCGCGTCTCGAATTCGTGCGTGCGCGGGTTGTAGACGGAGACGCCCAGCACGTCCGAGGGCAGCAGGTCGCTGGTGAACTGGATGCGGCGGAACTCCAGCCCCAGCGCGGCGGTCAGCGCGCGGGCCAGCGTGGTCTTGCCCACGCCGGGAATGTCTTCGAACAGCAGGTGCCCGCGCGACAGCAGCGCCGCCAGCGACAGGCGAACCGTCTCGCGCTTGCCGCGGAACACGGTCTCCACCTGGGCGATCAGGCGGTCCAGCAGCGTCAGGTCGATCTCGGGGGCGTCAACGGGAACCGCGTTCAGCATGCGCGCGTCCGGGCGTGGCGAATTGGGGCTGGAAGATGGTTGAAGGAACCCTGTACACCGACCTCGCCGGAACGGTCGTTTGCGGTGATCGCGGCCGGGCGCGGGAAGATGAATCCGGGGCTGGAACGGCGGAAAGCCCGCGGATCACGCAGGCTCACCCGACGCGGACCGGCTGCCCGCGTTCCAGGGGTACGATAAAGAGGAAGGGCGCGCGTCCTTTGCCGGGACGACTTGTATGCCGAGGTTCCGCTGTGGGGGGGGCGCGGCGCCCCCGCAACTCAGGCGGAGCCTGCCGCCGGGGTTTTGTTCACCACCTCGGAGAGCCTGTACTGCAGCGACGAGGCGTCGGCCGGCACGTTTGCGGCCGGCACCACGTCCACCCGCAGCTCATAGGTGAATCCCGGCTCGAAATCGAACCCGTCGATCTGACCGTAGAACAGCTCCCAGTCTTCGGCGGGCGCCCTGCGAACCTGCAGGCACTTCTGCGGGCCCGCGCCCTCGCAATCGACGATCTCGCTGTTGACGTACAGGGTCTGGATCATCTCACCTCTCCTTGTCGGGCGCTTGGCGCCGTACGCGGTGCCTGCCTCGCGAGAGCTACACCACCCATGCCCGGCCCGCAATGTCACGGCAAGGCGGGAGTACCGGACTTCAACACACGTGACGCCTCGGGCAGTATGGAAAGGAAGCCCCGTCCGGGTATCCGGGCGGGGCTCGTCTGCGCCTGATCCCGAAGCCGGTGAATGGCCTCGCGCGTTTTCATGAGCAGGCGGCGGATTCCCTTCGATGTGGCGCAGCGTCGGTCCTTCCGCTCATTACTTCTTGCGGGGAGGCTGCCCGGGCTGCCCCGGCTTCTCTGCCTGCCCCGGCGTCCCCGATTGCCCGGGCTGTCCCGGCTGTCCCGGCTGCCCCGGCTGGCCGGACTGCCCCGATGACTGCCCCGGCTGCCCCGGCTGGCCGGACTGCCCCGACGACTGTCCCGGCTGCCCGGACTGCCCGGACGACTGCCCCGGTTGCCCGACCTGCCCCGGCGCGGGCGGTCCGCCGGCGTCCTGTTCGCTGCCCGCGACGAGCTGGTCGCGCGGTGGAGGTCCGCCGCCCCCGGCGGCGCTGGCCGCCGTGCTGGCCGCGGCGCCGAGACCAAGCGCCGAGGGGTCGAGAGGCGGGGGCGCCTCCGAGCCTGCCGCCGCGGCGAGCCCTTCCGCCGCGCTCCCTCCCGGACCGGCGGTGAGCGTCGGCGCCGGCCCGCCTGCACCTTCCTGGGCCAGCCCCGCCGCGCCGCCTCCTCCCGGATCTCCGACGGACCCCGGCGCCGGCGCCCCGCCGCCCCCTCCGCCGCTGGTAAGCGCCTGCGCCGCGCCGCCTCCCGCGCCGGCGATGAGCGTCGGCGCCGGTGCATCCCCCGTCGCCTGCCCGCCGGAGCGCACCTGGGCCGCATCCGCTTCCGGGCTCACGGTGATGGTGATCGTGACAGACATGCTCGCCTCCTGCGGAGCGGCGGTCAGAGGTATACGGCCGTGATCTCGTTGACGCCGTCCGTGGTGACGTGGGCCTGCTTGTTGGTGGCCCTGGCCAGGGCGAGCAGCAGGAAGGTGTTGGTCACCCCGTCGGCGGCGAGCGGCTTCACCTTGCGCCATCCCGCGGGGAGGGCCGCCCACGCGTTCATGCTGTGGGGCGTGGAATAGGTCTGGTTGATGTTCTGCCACATGGTGACGCTCCTTTCTTGTGGTGGTCGCGCGGGGGATCAGGTCCCGTACGCGCTGTAGAGGTAGGTTCCGTCCACCTCGGCGTGGACCTGTCTTCCCATGGCCCGGGAAGCCGCCAGCAGCTCGAACGTGTCGGTGACCCCGTCCGGTGCGTTGGGATGGATTTGCCGCCACCCCAGTCCCGACAGCGCGACCCAGGCGTTCTTGCTGTGGGGCGTGGCGTACGCAAGGTCCACCGTGAGGTTGTAGTGCAGCGTCCGGTAGATCTGGTGGATGGCCGCGATGTCGCCGGCGCTGAGCCCGTCGCGCTGGCCGATGGTGGTACCGGCCACCTTGGGGACGATCGTCGGCAGGCCGTTCTTGGAGAAGGCGTACATGCCGTAGTGCATGATGGAGCCGTAGTCGTACCCGCCGATGTCGTCGCCGTCCGTGATGTGCTGGTTGAAGTTGTGCTCCCGTCCCGTCTCGATGTTTCCCCAGTTGACGGTGACGTGCCCGTCGCGGTCCTCCCGGCTCTGCTCGTGCCACAGGCCCCAGGCGTGACCCAGCTCGTGCACGGTCGACCCGAAGCCGCAGCCGTCCGCCAGGCTCAGGTCCTGCCTTCCTCCCTGCATCCCCACGTAGGACCAGCACCCGTCCCCGCGAAAGATGCGCACGTAGTTGGGGTAGCTCGCGGCGTTGGCCGCGGTCCGCAGGACGAACCGCATGTTCGTCTTCGACTGCCAGTGGGCGATCGCGTTGGTCACGCGCTCCTGGTTGGGCAGCCCCGGGTCGATCTCGTAGGGCATGAGGGCGTTGGGCCACCGGTACTGGCTCCCGGTGATCGCCACCCCGTGCGCGATGAGCTGATCGTCGCCGGCGGTACCCGTGCGGACGAGACCCGCGGTGCGCTCCATCTCCTCCACGGTGCCCAGGCAGATGCAGCCCTCGAACATCGCCCGGCCGTTCACCACCTCGTACTGGACGGGCTTGTTCTGAAAGGTGGCGCCGGAGATGAACCCCGTTCGGACGTCGCCGCTGGAGACCAGCCCCTCGTTGTCGGCGGCCAGCGTCTCGTCGCTGGCGCGGGCGTCGTTGTCGTTCGCCATGGTCCCATCCTTTCTATCCGGGGTCATCTCACGGCGGAGAAGGTGCGCCGGGACGCGGCACCCGGTCTCCCGAGCGGGGGAAGTCCAGCCCGTGTGCGGCCTTGCCTTGCATGATCCCGAAGTGCGTCCGGATGGGTGTCCAATCCGGTCCGCTGGCTCTCGGAGGCATGGCGCCGCGGCGTCGGCGATCCGCGGATCCAAGTTCCGGCGGTTCCGGCGGAGCGACAATAGATCCTTTGGATGGGGCGGGCGGGGGCGGGGCGGAAAAGATCTAG
>DASQBH010001008.1:0-5898 GCA_035635315.1 Longimicrobium sp. | reverse complement strand
GGATTCCATCCGGCAGAACGGCCTGCTGCAGCCGCTGGTCGTCCGCCGCGCCAAAGACGGTGCGCCCGACGGCGCCGAGTGGGAGCTGGTGGCGGGCGAGCGGCGCTGGCGCGCCGTGCGGCGGCTGGGGTGGTCCGAGGTCCCCGTCGTCGTCCGCGAGCTGGACGACCGGGCCATGCTCGTCCTGGCCATCGTCGAGAACGTGCAGCGCGCGGACCTGTCGCCGCTGGAAGAGGCGGCGGCGTACAAGCGGCTGATGGACGACTTCAACTTCACGCAGGCCGAGGTGGCCGAGAGCGTGGGACGCGAGCGGTCCACGGTGGCCAACCTGCTGCGCCTGCTTTCCCTTCCCGCGTCCGTGCACCGGCTGCTGGACGAGGGCAAGCTGCTGATGGGCCACGCCCGCGCGCTACTGGGGCTGGAGAACGAGCGCGAGATCGCGGACCTGGCGCGCGTGGCCGCCGACAGCGGAATGACGGTGCGCGCCGTGGAGGAGCGCGTCCGCGACCGCCGCCCCGCGGCCAAGACGAAGGACGCGCCCGCCGAGCCCGCGCGCGGCGATGCCCACCTGCGGCACCTGGAGGCGGAGCTGCAGCGGGCGTTCGGCACGCAGGTGCGCATCCGCGTGCAGGGTGGCAGCGCCGGGCGCATCGAAATCCCGTTTCTGAACGCGGACGACTTTGACCGCGTGCTGGAGCTGCTGCTGGGCTCAGAAGCAAAGAGATAGTGCGTGAGTGCGGTAGTGCGTCAGTGCGGGAGTGACCCCGCGCCGCGACGACTCACGCACTTCCGCACTCCACGCACTGACGCACTCACGCACTGCCCTGTTGAAGATGGCCCGCGACGAACGCGAGATGACCTTCATCTGGATCCCGCACGGCCGCGACCCGGGCAGCACCCGCTCGTACGAGGTGAGCTACCGCCGGGCAAAGGCGATGGCGATCGGGGCGGGGATCCTGGCGTTCGTGCTGCTGCTGATGGCGGGGTCGTGGCTCTGGCTGGCGGCGCAGGCGGCGCGCGTCCCCGGCCTTACCTCCGAGGTGCGCGAGCTGCGCCGGGACCGCGTCCGCGTCCGCGAGCTGGCGCAGACGGTGGAGCGACTGTCCGCCGAGTACGCCAAGGTGCGCGCCATGCTGGGCCCGGACTCCGCGTCGCTCCCGGCGATGGAGACGGTGGCGCCGGCGCCGGACAGCGCGTCCGCCGACTCGGCCGACGCGGAAGGCGACTCCGCGGCGCGGCCGCGCTCTTCCCTTCCCCGCGGCTGGCCACTGGCGGCGCGGGGGTACGTGACCCGCGGACACCTGGCGCGCATGGGCGGCAGCCATCCGGGCATGGACATCGCGGTTGCTACCGGATCGCAGATCCTGGCCTCCGGCGGCGGCACCGTGGCCGAGGTGGGCGAGGACAGCGTGTACGGGCGCTTCGTGCGCATCGCCCACCCGGGCGGGTACGAGTCGCTGTACGCCCACGCGTCGTCGCTGCTGGTGCGGGCGCACGACCGGGTGCCCGAGGGGCGGGTGATCGCGCTGAGCGGCAGCACCGGGGTGTCGACGGCGCCGCACCTGCACTTCGAGATCCGCAAGGACGGGCGGCCGGTAGACCCGGTGGCCCTGGTCCACAACCCGAACTGAAGACGAGATGCTGGGAGGGAAGAAGAGCGGCACGGATCGCACGTCGCTGCCGCGCGGAACCGGCAACGAAGCCTCGATGTCGCTGATCGGGCCCGGGATGAACATCGTGGGCGACCTGAGCACCGACGGCACCGTCCGGGTGGAGGGGCGCATCGAGGGTACGGTGCGCGCCGGCAAGGCGGTGGTCATCGGCAAGACCGGCGAAGTGGTGGGCGACGTGATCACCCAGGACGCGGTGATCGGCGGCCAGGTGCACGGCACCGTGGTCGCCGAGAGCCGCCTGGAGCTGCAGTCCACCAGCCGCATCCAGGGACACATCCGCGCCCGCGCGCAGCACCTGGTGACGGAAGAGGGATCGTACGTAAGCGGGCAGGTGGAGATGCTGGACGGCGGCGAGGCGCTGGCCCTTCCCGCACCCGTGCGCGTGGAGAACTCCACAGGATCGTAGGGTTTATCCACACCTTGAACGGATGCAGCCAAGTCGTTGTACATCAACGGCTTGGCTGTTTTCCACAGCAGGGGGGGCCTTTTATCCACCCGAGTTATCCACATTTTGTGGATACGACGCGTAACCCCGTTGAAACCGTGGACTTTCGCTCCCTTATCGAGTACCTGGACGGCTACCTTCGCATCCACGAGGTGCCGGATTACCCGAACGCGGTGAACGGCCTGCAGGTGGATTGCGGCCGGCCAGAGGTGCGCCGCGTCGCCGTGGCGGTGGACGCGGTGCAGCATACCATCGACGCCGCCGTGCGCCAGGGCGCGGACCTGCTGCTGGTGCACCACGGCCTGTTCTGGGACGGCAACCAGCCCGTCACCGCGCGCCGCTACCGCCGGCTCAAGGCGCTGCTCGACGCGGACGTGGGGCTCTACTCCGCCCACCTGCCGCTGGACGTGCACCCGGAGGTGGGGAACAACGCCCTCCTGGCGCGCGAGCTGGGGGTGGAGATCCGCGGCACCTTCGGCGACTACAAGGGCGCGCCGGTGGGCGTGTGGGGCGAGATCGACATCCGGCGCGAGGCGCTGTGCGCGCGGCTGGACGCGCTGCTGGGCGGGCGGGTAAAGCTGGTGCCCGGCGGCCCCGAGCACGTCCGCACCGTGGGCGTGATCACGGGCGGCGCCGGCGGCGAGACGGCGGCCGCGGCCCGGCAGGGGCTGGACGCGTACGTCAGCGGCGAGGGCGCGCACCACAACTTCTTCGACGCGGAAGAGGGCGGCGTGAACCTGCTGCTGGGCGGGCACTACGCCACGGAGACCTTTGGCGTGCGCGCCCTGGCCAGGCACCTGGAGCAGAAGTTCGGGGTGGAGTGGACCTTCATCGACCACCCCACCGGACTCTGAGCCAAGCCCCGGAAAATACCCCCTCGTAATTTCCTGAGAGAGGGTTGCTGAACCTCAGGCAACGGAGAGAATCGGTGTCATCCTGAGGGAGCGCACCACGTGTAATTAGAAGTTACACAAGAACCTGCGCGCGACTGAAGGATCTTCTCTCCGCCGTCGAGAGGCCAGCCTTGGAGCAGAAATCCAGCCCCACGATTCTGCCAGCAAGATCCTTCGGTTGGCGCCAAAGCCCTCAGAATCAACAAGTTGTGGAGTAGCGCCTCCCTCAGGATGACAGATCTCGTGAGAGGTTGGCAACACCCTCTCAGGAAGTCACCGCCTTTCCGGGGTTCAGCACAGGGGTATGTGAACCGCTGTTAGCTAACGGTCATTCACCACCGTCTGCGCCCGCGCCGACCTTTTCCTGCGGCTCGCCTTCCGTGATCCCGTCCGCGGCGCAGCGCTCGGCGAACAGGTCGCGCTGCGCCACTTCCTCCCACACCGAGCGGACGGGGTCCATCTCCGCCAGGTCCACCAGGGTGGGATCGAACTGGGTGCCGGAGCCCTCGCGCAGCGCCTTCAGCGCTTCGTCCAGCGACATGGCGTCGCGGTACTTGCGCGGCTGCGTCATCGCGTCGAACGCGTCGGCCACGGCGATGATGCGCGCCTCCAGCGGGATGTCGAGGTCGTGCAGCCCGTGCGGGTAGCCGCTGCCGTCCCAGCACTCGTGGTGCGTGGAGACGATCTCGGTGATCCCGGGGTGCTCCGTCTCCAGCGGAGTAAGGATGTGCGCGCTCTCGTGCGGATGGTTCTTGATCTCCGCCCGCTGCTCCGGGGTGAGCGGCGTGCGCGAGTGCACGATGTGAAAGAAGCGGTCGTCGATCTTGCCCATGTCGTGCAGCAGGGCCGCCACGCGCAGGGTGTGCAGCGCGTGCCCCCGCATCCCCACCGCCTCGGCCAGTGCGTAGCTCAGGTCCGCCACGCGGCGGCTGTGCCGCGCCGTCACGGGGTCGCCGGCGTACAGCGCGTTCAGCAGCGAATCCACCATCCCCCGGTGCAGCCGGCCGGTTTCGCGCCGGCGCCGCGCCACGTCCAGCATCCACCCGATCCCCACCCGCCCGGCGGAAGCCACCGCGACTCCCGCCAGGCGCCACCGCGCCCCATCATCACTTCTCGACATCCGGCGTGACATCCCAGGGTTTCCGCTCTCTCGATGAACCCGGCGGCTCTGCACGGAGCAAGCCACGTGCGCCGCGCCGCGCGCTCCTGGTCTTCGTCCGCGCGCCGGAGGCCGGCCGCGTAAAGACCCGCCTCGCCGCGGCGATCGGCGAGCAGGCGGCGCTCCGCGTCTACCGGCGCCTCGCCGCGCATACGCTGGCCGAGGCGCGCGCGCTCGCCGCGGAGGGCGTCGCGGTCCGCGTCCACTACGCGCCGGGGGACGCGGGCGATGCGGTGCGCGCGTGGCTCGGGGCGGGTCCCCTCTACCTGCCGCAGGCGGACGGCGACCTGGGCGTGCGGATGAAGGACGCCTTTGCGCGCGCCTTCGACGACGGCGCACAGCGCGTGGTGATCGTGGGATCAGACCTGCCGGAGGTGAGCGCTCCCCTGCTCCGCCGCGCCTTCGAGCTGCTGGATGCGCATCCCGCGGTCATCGGCCCCGCGCGCGACGGGGGCTACTACCTGCTGGGGCTGCGGGGGATGACCGGCGGGATCTTCGACGGGATCGAGTGGAGCACGTCCACCGTGCTGCGGGCGACGCTGCAGCGATTCAGCGCCGCAGGCGTGGAGCCGGCGGCGCTGGAGGTGCTGACGGACGTGGCTACGGTGGATGACCTGCCGCCCGGCTGGCTGGCGCAGGCGTCGATCGATGGAGGGGATCAGCCCGGCGCCTGATCGGGCTCCGGCGCCTCCGTCTCCGCCTCCTCGTCGTCCCTGGGGCGCAGCAGGCGGACGGCGAGGCTCAGCACGCCGATCGGCACCACGACGGCGGCGGTGGCGGCCAGCGAGGCCACGTGCGGCCGGTCCAGCGCGCGCAGGGCGAACTTCATCTTTCGCGTAAGCTCCGCGGCGCGCTCCAGCGCGTCCGGCGGCGCGTGCGTGGGCACCCCCCAGTCGAAGTCGACCAGGCGCTCCAGGTAGCCCTGCTCCACGCACCCCTCCAGGCTGAACACGTGGATGTCGCGCGTGTGCCGCCGCGTAAGCCGCAGGTCGCGCGTGAACTCGTCCCAGGTAAGCGGCGGCGGCGGATCCAGCCCCTCCTCTACCCCGCCCCCGGTTACGCCCACGGCCACCGCGGGAAAGTGCCGCGCGTAGAAGTCCAGGAACCCCTGCCCGTGCGGCCGCACGAAGCTGGTGTACAGCATGGCGATCTCGCGGTCCACGTGCAGGTCGATCATCCCCGTGATGCGCTGCAGCACCTCCGTCCCCGCCTCGCGCTCCGTGTGGATGAACGGAAACACGTACGCGTCCACGGGATAGCCGTCCGCGTGGATGCGGTTCACCAGTCCCTGGTACAGCTCCCGGTTCTCGCGGATGCAGCGAAAGATGCGCGGAATGGCGCGCAGCAGCGCCAGCGGCCGCTGCCGCACCATGCGCACCTCGTCGATGTTGGGCTCGATGTCGATGCCCACGCGCTCCCAGCGCAGCCCGTGCGCGCGCGTCCAGGCAATGAAGTCGCCGTAGCGCTCCCACGCCTCGCGTGCGTTGTGCGCGTTGAACCAGTAGCCGCTCTCCTCCGGCAGCAGCAGCCACGCCGCCGTGGGGATGCCCGCGTCGTTCAGCCGCCGCACGACCTCCGCGCGCCCGCTGCTCAGGTCCACCAGCCCCAGCGTGACGGTGGCGCGCAGGCGGCGCAGCAGGTGGATGAGCGCGTCGTCCGCGAACAATCGCGCCAGCTCCGCCGCGCCCAGCTCGCAGAAAAACGACAGCTGCAGCGCGCCCCACCGCC
>DASQBH010001007.1:0-3368 GCA_035635315.1 Longimicrobium sp. | reverse complement strand
GCAGGGGATGCCTTACCACGGGCAACCCGAACCCGTGGGATCGATGAAAACCGCGCTCGCCCTCTGTATCCTCGCCCTCTTCGTCGCCCGCCCCGCCGACGCGCAGCAGGCACGCGCGCAGGTATCCGCGTCCGTCACCATCATCGAGGCGATCGGCGTCACGACGGGCGCCACGGCGATCACGCAGGCGAACGGCGGCACGCTGGATGTTACGACGCCGCTTTCCATCCGCGGCTCCGCGCCGCGCGTGGTGCAGGTGGTGGATGGCGAGCGAGCCCGACCCATCTCCACCCAGCTCCGCCCCTCCTGTCCTCCCGCCGAGGGCACGGCCGAATCCTGCGCCGTCCGCTCCCGCCTCTCGGCTTCCGATGCGAGCGAAAGCAAAAAACTCCTCACCTACCTGGTCGCCACCGTGAACTGACCCTTCGGCCTTTGCATGATCCAGAACGATCCCGAAGCAGCAGTTCACATCGGAATCGACCGGCGGAATCTTGCCGTTGCAACGGGTCACGGCACGGCGCGAGCACGATGATTGACACCGTCAGAGCCCATCAGCATCTTGCGTTTATCCGTAGCATTTTCATCCTTTTTCTGTGTATTGTAATGGAACCCGTGACTCTGCTCGTCGCCGCCGTGGCCGCTGGTGCCGCCGCCGCGCTCAAGGACACCGCCAGCCAGGCGGTGCGCGATGCCTACGCCGCGCTCAAAACCGTGCTCCAGAAGCGGTACGCCGGCGTGGATCTGCACCCCGTCGAGCAGAAGCCGGCTTCGCTGCCCAAGCGTGAATCACTCGCGGAAGACCTGACCGCGGCCGGCGCCGCCACGGATGCCGAGCTGGCGTCGCTGGCGCGGCAACTTCTCGACGTGATCGACAGGCACGATCCCGGGGCCGGCCGGGAGATCGGAGTCGACATCTCCGGACTGCGGGCCGCGGCGCTCCGCATTCACGACGTGCGCGGGGGCGACGCGGGCGTGGTGTTGAGAACCACGGAGATTCAGGGTGCGGTCGACATCAGCGGCATCGTGGGAGGGAGGGAGCCCAGGCCGCAAAACCCTTGAACGCGGCGGTGGACCGGGGCCGCCGATCCGCCGCCGCGATACACGCCGCCATCGACCTTCGCGACGTCTCCGCTGAACGAATCCACATCATTCAGCAACTCCCCGCCGCCGCAGGAGAAGACCTGGGCAGCCTGCGGCTGCTGGCTTCGCGCGTGGATCACTTCTGGATTTCCGGAGTGCTCCGCTCGGCCGTCCCCCATCAGACCCCATTTCCCATCCCCCGGACGCTCCTCCCCGGCGCGGTGGAACATCCCTGGACCGCGTTCGAAGGGCAGCCCGCGCGCGCGGAGCAGGGCTCGCTGGTCGAGACCTTTGACCGGTGCGGGCGCCTGCTGCTGGTTCTGGGTGAGCCGGGCTCCGGAAAAACCATCTCCCTGCTTGAGGTCGCGCGTGACCTCAACGCGCGCTTTCACGCCGATCTCACCCAGCCGGTGGCGGTGGTATTCAACCTCGCCGGCTGGGAGGCGAAGCGGATGCCGCTTGCCCGGTGGATGCTCGGGGAGCTTTCCACACGCTACTTCATCCCCCGAAAGGTGGCGAGTCGATGGTTCCGGAGCGCCCGGCTGGTCCCGCTTCTGGACGGGCTCGATGAGGTAGGGGAAGCTGACCGTGCGGCGTGCGTGGAAGCGGTGCGGACCTTTCTGGTCTCGCAATCCGTTTCGGGACTTGCCGTGACCTGCCGGACGGCGGAGTACGCCGCGCTCGCCACCCGGCTGCCGCTGGCGGCCGCGGTGCGGCTGGAGCCCCTGACGGACCCCCAGGTCGCCGCGTTTCTCGACGCATCGCGCCGCTCCGCGCACCCGGTCCGGGCGCTGCTGCGCGAGCACGGCGAACTGCGCGAGGTCGCTCGCACGCCCCTGATGTTGAGCGTGATGCTGTCCGTATACGGCGAGGAGTGCGCCGGCACTCCAGCGGGCGCGGCGGCGCAGGTCCCGGATGGCGAAGAGCCGACGGCCGGGGACTGGAGCGCGTTCCTCTTCGATGCGTACGTCGAGCGGATGGTCGCGCGAAAGCGTGCCGCCAGCGCGGCCTACCCTCCCGCGCGGCTGCGCTACTGGCTCGCCTGGCTGGCCGCCGGCCTGGAACGGCGCGGCCAGCCCCACTTTTACCTGGAGCAGCTTCAGCCCGGTTGGCTCCCCGCCCGGTGGCAGCAGCTGCTTTACGTGGGTGTCGTGCGGATGGTGGTGGGAACCGCTCTGCTGCCGAGCTTGGAGTTGTTGTTCATCCTCGTGATGATCCTCATCGATCCGGGCATGGAGGGGGAGTTGGTCCCGTTTGCGGACGGATGGCTTCTGAACACCTGTATCGCCGGCGCCCAGATCGGGATCGCAGCCGCGCTGGTGGACGGGACGCTGATCTGCCTGAACGGGAATCGCGGCCGCTGGCCGGGACGCATGCAGTGGGTCCGCGCCGTCCTGTACCTGGCCGCCGAGGCAGTGCTGACCGGTGGAAGGGGAGCGGGCGGAGTGCTGCTGATGATGGCGATGCGCGCGAGTGGCACGGACCTCGAAAACGACATCCACCGTGTGGAGGTGCTGCACGTGTCGCTGCGCAAGGCCCGGACAGGGCTGCGCTGGGCGCTCGGTGGCTGGGTCAAGACGATGGTGGTATGCCTGCCCATTGCCGCCGTCGCCCTGCTCGGCACCGACATTCAGTCCATGAATCCGGAGCTCCCCAGCGACGGGGTGCTCCTCGCCGTCATTTCCTGCTTCCTGCTGATTCCCTTTCTGCTGTCCGGCGCGCTCATTCGCCTGACATCCGTCGAGTTCATGGAATCGAAGACCATTCCCAACCAGGGAATGCGGCTGACCGCCCGGAACTCGCTGGTCGCTGCCCTGTTGTACGGTCTGGGCGCCACGGCGATCGGGGTCGTGACGTTCGCGACCGCTGGTCTCGTGGATGTGGTGTTGGACCCATCAGAACCCGCAGACCCCGACGCGGTGCGCTCCATAATACTCATGGCCCTGGTGCCCGGGCTTCCGATCGCGCTGTTCGCCATGGCCCGGTTCGGAGCGGTGGACGTGCTGAAGCATCACACGCTTCGCCTTGCCTTGTGGATGGGCGGCTACACACCGCGTGCGTACATGGCGTTTCTCGATGCCGCGGTGGACGCCGGCCTGCTGTACCGGGTCGGCGGCGGCTACCGTTTCCTCCACCACCGTCTGCAGGCGCACTTGGCCGATCGGCTCCCCCAGTACGCACGCGCGGCGGAAAGAGCAGGCGGCCCCGTCTCGCGGCACCCGAGGATGGGATCACGAGAACCGGCTGAAGGAATACTCGCGAACCCCGCCAACTCTGCGTGAGGCCAG
>DASQBH010001006.1:0-2529 GCA_035635315.1 Longimicrobium sp. | reverse complement strand
GGACCCGGACACGAGCGAGCGTCTGCACGACGCGCTCTTTCGCGTGTGCCAGGAGGAACGGGCGGCGATGGTGCTGGTGACGCACGACCTGGGGCTTGCCGCGCGGGCGGACCGCGTCCTGCGGCTGCACGACCTGCTCTTCGCCGTCTGCCGCGAGGAGGGGGCGGACATGGTGCTGGTGACGCACGACCTGGGGCTTGCCGCACGCGCGGACCGCGTCCTGCGGTTGCACGGTGGCCAGCTGGTGGCGGTGGGCCCGGAGGCCGGCCCCGCCCAGGCGGCCGAGTAAGGAAGGAACCCGACGCATGCTGTGCGAGAACTGCGGCAAGAACGAGGCGGCCATCCACCTCACGCAGATCCAGAACAACGAGATGACCACGCGCCACCTCTGCGAGCCGTGCGCGGAGCAGATGGGGCTTTCGTCCGGCGCGCCCGCCAACGCGCCCCTGGCCGACTTCATCGCCCAGATGGGCAAGGCGATCGCGTCAGAGACCGTGGCCTCCGCCGGCACCTGCCCCAGCTGCGGGCTCAACCTGGCGGACTTCAAGAAGACGGGGCGGCTGGGGTGCGCGCGCTGCTATTCGACCTTCGACACCTCGCTGCGCGGCCTGCTGCGCAAGCTGCACGGGGGGACGCAGCACACCGGCAAGGTGTACCTGCCGCCGCACCCCAGCGAGACGGACCGCACGGCGCGGGTGGTGAGCCTGCGCCGCAGCCTGGCCCGGGCGGTGGAGAACGAGGACTTCGAGCGCGCGGCGGGGCTGCGCGACCAGATCCGCCGGCTCGAGGCCGGCCAGGAGGTGTGACCATGCCCGACGGCTTCCTGGGGGCGATGCCCGACGCGGGGCTGGCCTGGCTGCGGGCGGACGGGCCGCACAGCGACATCGTGCTCTCCACCCGCATCCGCCTTGCCCGCAACCTGCAGAACTTTCGCTTCGGCACGCGGGCGGACCGCGACGACCGCCGCGAGGTGCTGCGGATGACGCTGGAGACGGCCGGGGTGGCCGATTCGCTGCGCGACGGCCGCCAGCTGGTGGTCAGCGAGCTGCAGACGGCGGAGCGGCAGCTCCTGCTGGAGCGCCACCTGGTCAGCCGCGAGCTGGTGGGCTCCAACGGCCACGCCACGCCCAGCCACACCGCGCTGCTGATGGCGCCGGGCGAGGCGCTGAGCGTGATGGTGAACGAGGAAGACCACCTGCGCCTGCAGAACATCGTCGGAGGGTTCCGCCTCCGCGACGCCTGGCGCGACGTGGAGCGGCTGGACGACGAGCTGGGGCAGCGCCTTCCCTACGCCTTTCACACGGAGTTCGGCTACCTGACGTCGTGCCCCACCAACGTGGGGACGGGGCTGCGCGCCTCGGTGCTGATGCACCTGCCGGGGCTGGTGCTGACGCAGGAGATCGGCAAGGTGCTGCAGGGGATCAGCCAGGTGGGGCTTACCTTCCGCGGGCTGTACGGCGAGGGAAGCGAGGTCGTCGGCAACTTCTTCCAGATTTCGAACCAGACCACACTGGGCAAGACGGAGGAGGACCTGATCGACCACCTGCAGCGCATCGTGCAGCAGGTGGTACAGTACGAGACACAGGCGCGCAGCGTGCTGCTGCGCGACGCGCCGGTGGTCATCGAGGACAAGGTGTGGCGCGCCTACGGGCTGCTCAGGCACGCCCGGTCCACCAGTTTCGAGGAGGTGATGAACCTGCTGAGCGGGGTACGACTTGGAGTGGGGCTGAAACTCATCCCCGACCTCAGTGTATACACGCTCAACCGGATCATGATCTTCACCCAATCCGCCCACCTGGAGCAGGTCGCGGGTGCCCCGCTCCAGGAAGGCGACGCGGACGTTCAGCGGGCAGCGTACGTACGTGCGGTGCTCTCCTCAGAAAGGCCGGGAGACGGCGGACCCACTGGCGCGGCCCATGCGTAAGCCTGGCCGTTTAGCCGAAGTGGGTCGCGTGGTCTCGCCCGGAACCGAGGTCCAGAAAAGATGAACTACAACTTCACCGACCGCGTGCGTAAGGTGCTCGCGATGGCCCGCGAAGAGGCCATCCGGCTCCAGCACGACTACGTCGGCACCGAGCACATCCTGCTGGGCCTCATCCGCGAGGGCGAGGGTGTGGCGGCCGCCGTCCTGAACAACCTCAACGTGGACCTCGACCAGGTGCAGGAAAAGGTCGAAGAGTCCGTGCGCCGCGGCAAGGCGACCATCGCCCTGGGCGAGCTGCCGTACACGTCGCGCGCCAAGAAGGTGCTGGAGTTCGCCATGGCCGAGGCCCGCGAGCTCAACCACAGCTACGTGGGCACCGAGCACCTGCTGCTGGGCCTGCTCCGCGAGGAAAAGGGGATCGCGGCCGAGGTGCTGGGCCAGCTGGGCGTGACGCTGGAGGATGCCCGCCGCGAGACGCTCAAGCTGCTGGGCAGCGAGCCCAGCGCCGCGCCCTCCGCCAGCGCGCCCACGGCCAGCGCCGCCGGGGCCACGGGGGCGAAGGGTGAAAAGAAGAGCAAGACGCCCGCGCTGGACCACTTCTGCCG
>DASQBH010001005.1:0-2418 GCA_035635315.1 Longimicrobium sp. | reverse complement strand
GCGGCGATGGGGGCGGCCTGCCATTCCCGGTACACGGACCCGGCAAAGAGAAAGTGCAGCGCGGGACCTGGCATGTGCTCCTGTCCTGTCGGGTTCGCGGGATCGCTGTGGATCGGGCAGCGCATCATCATCGCGCTCCCGCCGCACCGCGCGGCGGCGATCCGGTAACGGCCGTGCACCCGTTCCGCTCCGGCCGCGTCTCTACACCCCCGGAACGCGCGCGGGGCCGCCCCGGATGGAGCGGCCCCGCGATCGGTCGTCGATGAAGCGCCTCAGAAATCGTTCGCGTAGGAGACGATCTTCCAGCGCCCGCCGCGCTCGATAAGCGAGCCGAAGAGCTTGAGCGTCGCCTTCTCGCCATCTTGCGCGACCGTCTCGATCGCGCAGGCGTGCCAGTAGCGGTTGGGGCCCTCCACCTGCGGCGCGGCTTCGCACGTGTACGCGCCGAAGCGCGCCTGCCCGCCGCCCAGCCGCCGCATCACGCGGGTGATGCCTTTCTCGCTCTCCTGCGCGTGCAGCATCCACATCACCTCGGGCTGCATGTTCGTCCCGGGGTTCATCCGCTGCAGCGAGGGGAAGTAGATCCAGCCGTACTCGGCACGGTCCACCACCATCGACCGAATCGCGGCCGTGTCCTGCCGCGCGACCGCGTCCACGAAGCGCGCCACCAGGCTGTCGCGCGACGGGGCGCCGCCGGAGAGCGAGTCGGCGATCCGCAGGCCGTCGCGGAACAGGGACAGCGCCTCGGAGGGCGGGCGGATGCTATCCACCGGCACCGCGGCCTGCGCATCGGGCGCCGCGTCCCCGCATGCGGCGGAGAACAGGACAAACCCCGCCATCGCAATCCAGCGAATCATCATCGATCCCAAAGCTTTTCGGCTCACCAGAACGATTGATATGACTTCCTGAGGGAGGCGCCGCACGGACACTTCCTGTATGACGAACCCAGCGCGCCGACCGAAGGATCTCGCCGGCACAACCGTAGGGCTGGCAGTCCGCCCGAATCCAGCCCCACGGTCTTGCAGACGAGATCCTTCGGTCGCGCGCAACCGGTTGTGCAGGTTCAGGTTCCCCGTGGCGCTCCCTCAGGAAGTCACATCCTGGGGTTGAAGCTGTAGCAACCTACCTGCGGGCGTAGCTGGTCCAGCCGGCCCACCACTTTTCACCGCCCGGAGCGGCCGCGCCGCGGTACGCCGTGCCGGTGACGAAGGTGCCGCCGACGGTGGCGAGCGTGCCGGTAAAGGCGCCGGTGCCGCCGCTGGCCGCCGCGGAGCCCGCGGGGGGCGTCCAGTCCATCGTGGCCACGGTGGGCGCGGCCGGGCGCGTGGGGAACGCGGTGAACAGGGTGCCGGTGGCGCCCGCGGCGTTCTGGATGCTCCAGTTCGTCTTGGTCGCCGCCGAATCCGCTTCGGCCGGGAAGCGGCCGCTGCCGGTCTGGAAGGTGGGGCCGCTCTCGGCCACCAGCAGGTTGCGCACGATCATGCTGCCCCCCGCCACGCGGTCCCACGTCGCCTGGTCGCGGATGCTGATGGCGGCCTGGGGCCAGCGCGCCAGGATGCCGTTCACGTAGTAGCCGCCCACGCCGCGCCGCAGCAGCATCCCGATGCCGCCGCCCGAGGGCACCACGCCCGGCCCGGTGCCCACCACGGTGAAGTTGGCGAACATCGGCGTGGTGAGCGGCTCGGAGTTGAAGGTGCAGGTGCCGGTGCCGGCGTCGCAGCCGTCGTTCTCGATCCCCTGCGGGTCGCTGGACAGGTTGCCGGCAAAGGCGCGCGGCGGCAGCACCGTGTCCTGGTAGGCGATGGCGAACTGCACCCGGCCGCGGAAGCCCTCCGACGCGTCGAAGTGGTCGTCGCCCGACTCGTACGAGACCAGGTACTTGGCGTCCACCTTGCCGCCGAACCACTCGAAGCTGTCATCCAGCCCGGCCAGCGTCTGCACGTGGTCGATGGTGGTGCCGCTGCCCACGGCCGCCAGCGTAAGGCTGTTCAGCTCCTGGTTGGGCGCCGGGCCAAAGCCGGCGAACTCGATGCGCACGTAGCTCAGCCGCCCGCTGCTGCCGTCGTCGCCGGCCGCGCTGCCGCCGGAGTAGGCGATGGTGGGATTGTTGGTGGCGCTGGTGCCGGTGCCCTCGAGGATGATCTCGCCGGTGCGGTTGATCTGTCCGCCGCCCACGATGATCAGCCCGCCCCAGTCGCCCGGCTGCCGCGCGCCCACGTCCTTGGACGACGTGAAGACGATCGGCGCCGCGGCGGTGCCGATGGCCTCGATGCTGGCGCCGCGCAGGATGAAGAGCGCCGACCCCTGCTCGCCCTCGATGCGCGTCCCCGACTGGACCGTCAGCTTCGCCCCGTTGCCCACGTGCACGAAGTTGGTGAGGCGGTAGACGGAGTCGCGGAAGAACGTGCGGCTGGCGGT
>DASQBH010001004.1:0-4572 GCA_035635315.1 Longimicrobium sp. | reverse complement strand
GTTCCGTGCCGTCGGCAGCGCCAGGGCGGAGTGCTCGGAAAGGTCGGTGGGGAGCAGGACCCGCCGCGCCGCGCGGCCGGCCAGCCCCCCGCGCAGCACCAGCACGGGCGCGTTGGAGGTGCGCAGCACGCGCGAGGCGGTGGTCCCCAGCATCGCACCGGCGGCACCGGCGCGGCGGGTGGGCGCCAGCACCAGCAGGTCGGCGCCGATCACGCGGGCGTACGTGCCCAGTACGTCGGCCGCGCTTCCGGGCGTGACCACGCACTCCACGCAGCCGGTGGTGGCGTGCGCGCGCGCCAGCCCCTCCAGCCGGGACTGCAGCAGCGCCGGAAAGAGGGCCGGCCGCGTCATCGACACGGCCATGTCCCATCCTTCCTCGGCCTGGTCCACCGGGTACGCGTGCACCAGGTGGAGCTCGGCGCCGGTGCGCTCGGCAAGGCGGATGGATGTGGCGAGGGCGGGATCGTCCGGCTCCAGGGTGGCGATCCCGGCGACGATGATGCGCAGATGGTCAGTCATGGCAGCGGCGTGGGGCAGAGGGTTCGTCCATCAAACCTACCGGACGCCGCATCGGCGCCTGTCGGGGGCATCCCCATTTCCTGCGTCGGGAGAACGCCCCAATCCGTCTATCTCTGCCGGCGATCACGCCCGGCTCGGGCACGCGAAAGACGGGGTGGATGGCCCTCCACCCCGCCCGTTCGACTTCGGTCCCAATCGCGGCCGAGAACACGTCCCCGCCCCACCGGCTCAGACCAGCACGGCCGCGGCGTGGGTGGATGCGCGCGGCGCGTGAGCCGGGGCGGGCATGCGCACCGGCGGCACCGCCAGCACGCTGCACGGCGCATCGCGGATGCACACCTCGGCCACGCTCCCCAGCAGCACGCGCGACACGCCGTGGCGGGCGTGCGTCCCCACCACCAGCAGGTCCGCGTTCCAGTCGTGCGCCTCGTCCACGATCTCCGCCGCGGCGTTCCCCACGCGCACCGCCGGCTGCACGGGGTTGGGCCGGGCGCGGCGGCGCAGGAGAAAGCGGTCCAGCTCGCCGCCGGCGGCGCGCTGCAGCGAGCCCTCGGGGAACTGCGGGGGCATGACGCCCAGGGTAAGCACCAGCAGCGAGCGCAGCTGCGTGGAATCCGCCCCGTACAGCGCCTCCACCACGTCCAGCGCGCGCTCCTGCACCGACGCGCTGAGCTCCGACAGATCCGTGGTCAGCAGCACGCGCGCCGGGCGCCGGTGCAGCGACTCGCGCGCGACCAGCACGGGCATGTGCGCGGCGCGCAGCACCCGCTGGGCGGTGGTGCCCAGGATCCCGCGCCGCTTTCGCCCGGCCGCGCCCACGATCACCAGCTCCGCACGAAGCTGCTCCGCGCAGTCGGGGAGCACCTGCCCGGGCGAGCCGACGATGGCGTGGCAGACCGCCCGCTCTCCCAGCGGGTTGCGGCGCACCACGGACTCCAGCAGCTCCTGCATCTGCACGCGGTACTGCTCCGTGCCCTCGGGATACATCATCTCCAGCCCGGGGGAGAGCGTGAACAGCTGCGGAAGCTGAAAGGCGTGCACCAGGTGCAGCGTTGCGTCCGTGCGGTGCGCCAGGTCCAGCGCCAGCAGGAGCGTGGGATCGTCGTCCACCAGCTCGGCGACGCCCGCCACGATGCATCGGATGGGTTTCATGACGACCTCCGGGTTCAGGGACGCCGGTCACGGGGACGGCGGGGTCTCCGCGTACCCACAGGCATGATGCGGCGCGGCGGGCGGGCCGCGGGTCGGGCGCATCCCGCTGCAGCCGTCGGGAAGAGGGCGATTTTCCGCGCACGAAAAATCCCCAGGCCGCCGCGTGTGCGACGGCCTGGGGATCTCGGGATGGGCCGGGTGGGACTCGAACCCACGACCATTCGGTTAAAAGCCGAGTGCTCTACCAGCTGAGCTACCAGCCCCAACGCGGGAGAATATAGCGCAGCACGGGCTCTGGCTCAACCGGAGGGGCGGCGCGCCTTCAGCGGGTGGAGCGGACGCGCAGCACAAAGGCGCCGGTCTGGCCGGGTGCGGCCGTGGAGACGTGGACCGTGTACTCGCCGTCCGCTGGCACGGTCCAGGTGAGCTCCGCGTTCAGCTCGCCGCCGCTGTCGTCGTCCTCGTCCATGGCTTCGAACTCGTCGTACGTCCCCCGGCCGATCGCCACGAACGCATCCATCTCGTCCGACGTGACGGCGATGGTCAGCCGATCGCCGGCGCGGGCCCGGTAGGTGAACTGCTGGTAGTAGGCGCCGTCCTCGTCCTGTGGATCGTCCTCGTCCAGATCATCCTCCACCGATTCGCCCGCGCGCACCGGGACGATGGTGTAGCCCACCCCCGAGAAGTCCGCCACGGAATCCATCTCCGCGTCTTCCGTCCACGGGGTGGCGACGTCGACCGTATCGACGACGAACCCCTCTTCGTCGTCCTCGTCGAAGTCCTCGTCGCCCTCCCCGTCGTCGTTCCAGTTCTCGGAGACGGCGCCCTCCGCCACGCGCAGCGTGTACGCGCCGGTCTCCTCGCCGTCGAAGGCGCGCACGACCACGTGGTACACGCCCTCGTCGCCGAACTCTGCCAGCATCTCGGAGTTGGTGCCCTGCCCGCCGTCGTCGTCTTCCGCGATGGCGTCCAGCGCGCCGTCGCGCCAGGGGCCGAACTCCAGGTACGTGTCGAAGTCGTCGGACCGGGCAAAGACGGTGACCTGCGTGCCCGGCGCGCCGCGGATCACGTAATGGTCCGCCAACCCGTCCGCGCCCTCGTAGTCGCTCTCGTCCAGCTCGCCCTGGATGGTCTGTCCCACGGTGATGCGGCCGGGGGACGGCTGGCCCATCGCCGTCACCCGCAGCTCGTACGCGCCTTCTTCGTCCTCGTCGAAGCCCGCGGCGCGCAGCTCGTACTCGCCCTCGTCCGTCAGGGTCACCACCAGGCGCGAGTCGGTGCCGTCGCCGAAGTCGTCGTTGCCGTCTTCCTCCGTCCAGTCGCCGCCGTCGTCGCTCCCCCAGTGCAGGTAGGTATCGAAGTCCTCCGACGTCATCCGCACCAGCAGGGTCTCGCCGGGGCGGCCGCGGATGACGTACGCGTCGTAGAGCGCGCCGTCCTCCATCTGCCGGTCACCCTCCTGCAGCGTTCCGGTGACGGTCTCCCCCGCCCGGATCGGCGTCTGCGCGGCGAGCGGGGCGGCCGCGAACGCCGCGGCCGCGAAAAGAGCGAGCGTCTTGAAGGACATGGGATTTCGATGGATGGGATGCGTCGGACGGAAAGGACCGGAGCGGCTCCGGGGGACAATCTACACCCCCGCGCATCCGGCGGAAGGCTTCTCTCGGTGCACCGCAGGAAGATCGGGATCCCACGGGGCAACGGAAGGAACCGAGATGAAGCTTTCCTCTGTTTCTCCGTTGCTCCGTGTGCCAATCCCTTGCCGGATCACGCCAACCGACGGCGGCCGCCTACCAGTTCGTGAACAGGAACCGGTTCGGTGTGCCGTAGAACACGCTGAGGCGGTGCCGCGTGATGGTGCCCGTGACGGAATTGGTGAAGATGGCTTTCCACACCGCCCCCGGAGTGGCCGTGGGGTTGTTCTGCAGGTACTGCGCGGCCACGCCCGCCACGTGCGGCGCGGCCATCGACGTGCCGGACTTGGTGACCACCTGGTTGGTGACCAGGTAGTCGGACGAATAGATGGCCGAGCCCGGCGCCAGGATGTCGACGCAGCTGCCGTAGTTGGAGAACGACGATTCGGCGTCGGTGCTGGTGGTGGAGCCGACGGTGATCACCGTCGGGGCACCGGCGGGCGACTCGGTGCAGGCGTCGATCGGGGTGCCGGCAAAGTCGCCGTTCCCCGCGGCCGCCACCACGGTAAAGCCCGCCGCGACCAGGTTGCTGGCGGCGGTGCGCACGGACGCCAGGTTGCCGTAGCCGAGGCTCATGTTCACCACCGCCGGCTTGACACCGTTCAGGCGTATCCAGTCCATCCCCGCGATGGCCATGGACGCGGTTCCGCCGCCGGTGCAGTTCACCACGCGGCCGGCCAGGATCGTCACGCCCTTGGCCACGCCGGAGTAGGTGCCGCCCACCGTGCCCGCCACGTGGCTGCCGTGGCCGTGGCAGTCCGCCGCGCTGCCGTACCCGTCGCCCACGAAGTCGCCGTTGCTGCCGTTGGGGATGTACGCAGCCCGGCCAATGACGTCCAGGTGGTTGAGGTTGATCCCTGTGTCCAGGACGTACGCCTTGATCCCCGCGCCGTTGCTGGTATAGGTGAAGGTCTGGTCCAGGGGGAGGTTGACGTCGTCGATGCGGTCCAGCCCCCAGGAGATGGGGTTGGCCTGCGTGGTAAAGAGCCGCACCGGCGCGTCCGGCTCCACGTACGCCACCTCCGGCCGGCGGCGCAGCACCGTAAGCTGGGCCGGCGTAAGCCGCGCGGCGAACCCGTGCAGCACCCCCGCGTACACACGGGAGGCGCGGACGCCCACCGCCCCCGCCACCTTCTCCGCGCGTCCCCGCACGGCTTCGGGCGCGGGCGCGTCGCCGGCGTCCGTGTTGAGCACCACGATGTAGGCCGCG
>DASQBH010001003.1:0-3003 GCA_035635315.1 Longimicrobium sp. | reverse complement strand
ATGCTCCCCATGCCGTTCGTGGTGTGGGGATCCATCCGCTTTCAGCGCACGCTGGAGCCGCTGTACGCCGCCGTGCGCGAAAGGGCGGGCGCCGTGAACGCGCGGCTGGCCAGCAACCTGAGCGGCGTGACGACGATCAAGGCGTACGCGGCCGAGGAGCACGAGATCCGCCGCGTGGAGGCCGACAGCCAGGCGTACCGCGACGCCAACGGCCGCGCCATCCGCTACAGCGCCGCCTTCGTCCCCCTCATCCGCATCCTGATCCTGATCGGCTTTACGGGCACGCTGGTGTTCGGGGGATTCCAGGTGCTGGACGGCGCGCTGGCGGTGGGGACGTACAGCTTTCTCGTCTACATCACCCAGCGCCTGCTCTGGCCGCTGACGCGCCTGGGCGAGACGCTGGACCAGTACCAGCGGGCGATGGCGTCCACGCGCCGCATCCTGGACGTGCTCGACACGCCGGTGGAGGCGCACCCCGGGCACCTGGCGCTCCCCGCCGGCACCGTGCGCGGCGACGTGGAGATGCGCGACGTGACCTTTGCCTACCGCGGCCGCGAGCCCGTGCTGCGCGACTTCTCGCTCCGCATCGCGCCGGGCGAGACGGTGGCCGTCGTCGGACCCACGGGTTCGGGCAAGAGCACGCTGGTAAAGCTGCTGCTGCGCCTGTACGAGCTGGACGCGGGCACGGTGCTGCTGGACGGCGCCGACATCCGCACCGTGCAGTTGGGGGACCTGCGTAAGGCGATCGGGCTGGTGAGCCAGGACGTGTTCCTGTTCCCCGGCACGGTGCGCGAGAACATCGCCTACGGGTCGTTCGGCGCCACGGCGGAGCAGGTGGAGCGGGCGGCGCGGCTGGCGGAGGCGCACGACTTCGTCACCGCGCTGCCGCAAGGGTACGAGACGGTGGTGGGAGAGCGCGGGCAGAAGCTGAGCGGTGGCCAGCGGCAGCGCATCGCCATCGCCCGCGCCATCCTGAAAGATCCGCCGATCCTGGTGCTGGACGAGGCGACGAGCGCGGTTGACAACGAGACGGAGGCGGCCATCCAGCGCTCGCTGGAGCACATCAGCCGCGGCCGGACGACCATCGCCATCGCGCACCGCCTGTCTACCGTACGCAACGCCCACCGCATCTACGTGATGGACGGCGGCCGCATCGTGGAGCACGGCCGCCACGACGAGCTGGTGGATGCCGGCGGGATGTACGCGGCGCTCTGGCGGGTGCAGACGGGGGAGGGAGTGGGGAGTGTGTGATGGTGTGATGGTGTGAGCGGGTGAACGGGTGATAGGGTGAGCGGGTGATGGAGGAAGCGTCGTCGGCGGGGTGTCTCCCGGGCGGGTAAACCCGCGGCTGGAAAAGCGGAAAGCCCCGCAAACTGCGCGGGGCTACGCGTCCGATGGTGTGGAGTACGTCCGCGATGTACCTCGTTTCCACACGGGGGGAGCGCCAGGCGCGCCGGCCTGTGACGACCCGAGCAGGTGAAGCCTCGCCGGGCGAGCTCCGCGAGCCCAGGGCGGGGCTTATGGCATTTCTAGCCGCGGGCTTTAGCCCGTGGCGACGCCATCGCCCGAGCGCCCCGGTCCGTTACGCGTTGGCCGGTTGGCTCACATCGGCGACGGGGATTACGGTGGGGGAGAGGAACTGCGCGCTCGCCCAGCCGGTCACCTGCGCGGCGTCCAGCGTAACGACGCGCTTCCAGCCGTCCGCCTCCTCCAGCTTCTGCACCACGGTGTCCCTGGACAGCGGGCTTCCCGAAACCGTCGGGTTGGTGCCCGCCGGGCCGCTGCGCACGTTCAGGCTGCTCGCGATCACCGTGAACAGCTCCGTGGGGATCGCCTCCAGAAACTGCGCGCTCACCCAGCCGGCCACGTTCCCTCCCTCGGCCGTGATCCGCTTCCACCCCTCGCTGTCCTCCGTGCCACGCACGATGGTCCCCGCCTGCAGCGGGCTCCCCGCGACCGTGGGGTTGGTGGCGCCGGGGCCGCTGCGCACGTTGAGCGTGGCCTTTACCCGGAAGCGCGCGATGGGCTTCGGGCCGCCCGGCACGGCCTGCTCCCTGGCAGAGGCGCGGAAGCTCTCCATCGGGAACGTCGGCCCCGGGTCCTGCTTGCGCCCGGGGGAGATGTCGTCGTGCCCGATCACATCCTCCAGCTGATACTCCTTTACCAGCAGCCTGGCCAGCTCCTGCGCCGCGTCCAGCTGCACCTGGGGGTACCTGGGCCACCCGCCCTTGGGTGTGCCGAACTTGTGGGTGGCCACCACCACGTCGCTGTCGGGGATGGACCTGCCGCCGAACTTCCACTTGCCCGGTCCGGCGTTGCCCAGAAAGCCGTAGCCGTCCAGCTCGATGCCGATGGAGTGGCTGTTGAGCCCCGTCACGCCCTTCCACGTGCTCCTGCCGGCGTGGTTGGCCCTGCGGTTGAATGGCACGCACTGCGTGATGGTGCCGTCCCTGGCGATCACGATGTGCGCCGAAACCTTGCTCTCCGGATTGGCAAACCAGTTGATGGCGCCCGCGGCGTTGGCGCTGGCCGTGTAGTGCATCACCAGCCAGCGCGGCTTGATGGCGGGGCCCACGTGCGGCGACGCGCGGAACGCGTACGGCGTGCCGTCGTCGTGGTGCAGGCGGTGGTTGATGATCTTCATGGGACGGTACTCCGTGGGATATGGGGAAGGAAACGCGGCGGACGCGCCGGACCGCTCTCCAGTCCCGGGATGAGGATCTGCGGGCTGGATGGGTGAGGAGGCGCCGGAAGACCGCGTCGCGCAGGTAAGGACACTGCCGGAGCAACACACATTCCCGGCCGCGCTGAATCCAATCTACATCGTAAGACCTGCCGTATCCAAGACTTATCTGTCTGTCCGCCGGAGTGGGGAGTCGCGGGCTGGGACACTCGCGCCGCAGAGAAGGGGGCAGTGCTGCCGCATCCCCACCGGACGCACGAAAGGCCCCGGGCAGGGTTGCCCGGAGCCTCGCGTGCATCCGCCGTGCGGCTGGGGTCAGA
>DASQBH010001002.1:0-3213 GCA_035635315.1 Longimicrobium sp. | reverse complement strand
TCCGCCAGCCGCCGCGCGGATTCCGCCTCGCGCACGCGCGCCGCCGCCTCCCCCGCGGAGGCCGCCAGCGCGTCGCGCGCGCGGGCCAGCACGCGTCCCTCGTCGTCCAGCCGCGCCGCCAGCGCCGCGCGTTCGCGCTCGATGGATGCGGCGCGGTCCCGCTCGCGCTGCAGCTCGATGCGCTCGGCGCCCGCGTCCAGCACCACCAGCACGTCGCCCGCGCGCACCGCCGCGTCCAGCCGCAGCCCCGGCGCGGATGCCACGCGCCCCCCGGCCTGCGCGTCCACCGGGTGCACGGCGCGCCCCGCCTCCACCCGCGCCGCGGAAGACGCCTCGTACAGGATGAGCCGCGCCGTGCCCATCCACACCCCCCACGCCGCGACCGCCGCCGCGCCGGCCAGCTGCAGCGCGAGGGCGCCTCGTCCGCGGTCTGCGCGGAGTGCGCGCGTGGTGCCTGCAAAGGGAATGGGCATGGAGCGGCGGGATGATGAGGGACGCGCGGCAGACGCTCCCCCGCGCTGCAGCAGGAACGCACGCGCGCGGAACGAGTTGACGCCGGAGGGACCGGCTGTGCTGTGCGGGGACGAAGACGCCGCGCGATGGGACGGATCGGCGGAAACGGATGAATCTTCGGCGGGGCCGGCGGGTACGCTGGGGCCCACCGACGCCTCACGCTTTCGAACGATGGACGATCGAATGAACGTATTTCGAGCAGCGGCCCGTGTATTCGCCCTCCTCCTGGTGGCCGTGTCCGCGGTTCCGGCGCACGCGCAGAGCACCGCAGCCCCGGCTCCCGCGGCCACCGCGGTGCCCGTCATGGCCTACCAGTGGCCTTCGCCCGCGCCGGCTGCCGCGCCGCCGACGAATCCTTCCGCGTCGGCGGCTGACTCGGTACCGACCCTCTTTCCCGCGAGCATGGAAACGCTCCACGCCGCGGACTCGCGCCGCATGTCGGTCGGGGGCTACACCGCCGCGGGTGCCGTGGTCGGCGCCCTGCTCGGCACCGCCGCGCTATACCTGACCTACGACTGCACGGAAACCGGGTCGATGTGCGGGCTCGGAATCCCCCTGTTCGCGGGCGGCGGTGCCGTCGTGGGCGGGGTGGTGGGCTACGTTGCCGGCAGGTTGGGGCGCTGAGGGGGATGCTCAGGATTCTCCGGCGCCGCGGGTGCGTCGAAGGGGTGACCGCTCTATCCAGGCCAGCACGGTTTTGATGATTCGGGATGGCTGAGGAGGGGATATGATGATGATGCAGGCACTTGCTGTCGCCGCGGATGGTGAGTTTTCATCGCTCACTGACCCTCAACGCCATTTGTTGGGTTGCCTGCTCAGTTCAATGCGGCGAGATTGGCGGCACTCGCGGTGTGTGCGGAGGTGTCTTCGCATCCGTGGATGTGGGGCCCGCCGCGCGCACGGCATGGATCGTCACCTCTCAGCCGGAGCAGCACGATGCGCAAGCTCACGCTCGACATCGACAGCCTGAAGGTGGACTCGTTCCAGACCGGCGACGAGCACCGCCGTAACGGGACCGTGCACGGCCACGACACTGTGGAGACGGAATGGTGCACCGGCTACGGCTACCCGGGCTGCAACGTCTCCAAGCGGGGGTGTCAGACCCCGTACGACACCTGCAACGGCAGCTGCGGGTGCACGCAGGGCTGCCAGACCCTGGCGCCGTACTGCTGATCGCCACATCCACGCTCCATGAACGCGCCCCCGCCCGGGCTTCGGGCGGGGGCGCGGCTTCGTTCGGGATCTCACGGCTTATCCGGATCAATATCGAAATTTCAGGGCAGGCGGCAGGTGGCGCGTCATCGTCCAACTCCATGTGCGCCAGTTGTTTGGTTGCATTCCGGCATCGGAAATGCGAGAATGAAGGCGCAATCCGTGTGCGGGGGAGAAGCGCCTTGATCCCTGGAGTGCGGAGACCCGCGCCACGCATCGACGGCACCCGGCCGTCAACTCTCAGCCGGAGGTATTCCATGGCCAAGCTGACGCTCAAGCTCGAAAACCTGAACGTGGAGTCGTTCGACACGGGCGGGGAGCATGGCACCGGCACCGTGCACGGCAACGACACGGTCGAGACGGAATGGTGCACCGGGTACGGGCATCCCGGCTGCAACATCTCCAGGCGTCCACAGTGCCAGACGCCGCACGACACCTGCTACGGCACCTGTGGATGCAGCAACGGCTGCGAAACCGGCAACTGCGCGTAGGTACTCTCCCACGGCGCCGCAGTACGGTACGATGAAGCGCCCCCACCCGGGCTCCGGGTGGGGGCGCTGCCGCGCTACCGGACCTGGAATGCGAATGGACCCCGGTTCCCCCGCCATCAGCGTGATGACGATGCGTGTCGGGTCCGGCGAGCGACGCGGGGATGGCGTCGGGAGAGGTCCGCGGGCGGCGCGGACGCACATCGGCCCGCGCTGCCAGTGGTACGGCCTTTCCCCTTCCGGGCCCGGGCGGCCGGGTGGACGCTCAAAGGGCCAGCAGGCGGATGGAGTAGCCCGTCATGACCGCCCAGAACAGCGCGGCGAAGGTGCGCTCGCTGATGGCGCCGTTCAGCCGCCGGCCGGCCAGTGCGGCCAGGGGCACCAGCGGCGCCGCGCAGAGCACGATCCACAGCGCCTCACGCCCCAGGAGCGCGCCGCCGGCAAAGATCCCCACCTTGGTCAGATCGCCCGCCAGCGACACCGCCGACGCCGCGCCGACCAGCCTCATCCGCTCCAGGCCCAGGTTGCGCAGCGCGACCCCCTTCAGCGGGCCGGACGTCCCCGAAAAGCCCGATGTGGCCCCCGCCGCGAATGCCAGCAGCGGCGACGACGTCCGCCGTCCCCACTCGCGGCGCTCCATCACGAAGCTGGCCACCAGCGCCGCGACGATCGCCCCGCTCACCCACGCCTCCGGCGCGGCCAGCAGGAGTGAGGCGCCCACGGCGGCTCCCAGGGCCGTGAGCGCCACCACCACGGCGGAGGCACGCCAGGGAATCCAGGCGCGGTAGACCACCACCTTTCCCACGTTGTTGCACGCCAGCAGGAGCGTCGCCGCGGCCACGCCCTCGCGGGGGCCCAGCGCCAGCCCCATCACCGGCACCAGGATGAGCGAGCCGCCCATCCCCGCCGACGACGAGACCAGAAACGACACGGCCGCGCAGACCACGGCCAGCACGATGACCGGCGTCACGACACCTCCCATCCGCGACCGGATGTAAAC
>DASQBH010001001.1:0-2184 GCA_035635315.1 Longimicrobium sp. | reverse complement strand
ATTCCTCAGTCGGCGCCAGGGTCTGGAGTGAAGGAGGGATCGGTGCGGCGCCTCCTTCGGAATGACAGACGTTTTCGGGGATGTTGAGAGACGGGGCGGATCGCGGCGGGCGGTCCGCCCTGTTTTTCTTGATGGACGAGTTGCAGTGCGCGTATAGATTGGGATCATCCGCATCCGCCACCCCTCCTCCCGCGGCCACGCATGAACGGCAGCATCACGCTTCCCACCTGGCAGTTCGCCGCGCTGGTGCTGCTGGCGCTCGTGTGCCTGCTGGACCGGCTGATGGTGCCCAGCGCGCGCTGGTTCATCCGCCAGCGGACGCTGCGCGTGCTGGAGGAGGTGAACCGCAAGCTGCCCATCGAGATTCAGCCGTTCCGGATGGCGCGCCGGCAGGTGCTGGTGGACCGGCTGATGAGCGACCCGCGCGTGGTGCAGGCCGTGGGCGAGCACGCCAACGAGCACCACGTGCCGCTGGACGTGGCCACCGCCCGCGCAGAGCGCTACGCCCGGGAGATCGTCCCCGCCTTCAACGCCTACCTGTACTTTCGCCTGGGCTACGCGCTGGCGCGGCGGGTGGCGCGCCTGCTGTACCGCGTGCGCCTGGGGTGGAGCGACGAGGAGGGGCTGGCGCGGATCGAGCGCGGCAGCACGGTGGTGTTCGTGATGAACCACCGCAGCAACATGGACTACGTGCTGGTGGGCTACCTGGCCGCCCGCCGCGCCGCGCTCAGCTACGCCGTGGGCGAGTGGGCGCGCATCTGGCCGCTGCAGCAGCTCATCCGCAGCATGGGCGCGTACTTCATCCGCCGCCGCAGCAACGACGAGCTGTACCGCCGCGTGCTGGAGCGCTACGTGGCCATGGCGACCGCCGCGGGCGTTACCCAGGCCGTGTACCCGGAGGGCGGACTGTCGCGCGACGGGTCACTGCGGCCGCCCAAGCTGGGGCTGCTTGACTACATGCTGCGCGGCTTTGACCCCGCGGGCGAGCGGGACCTGGTCTTTGTCCCCGTGGGCATCAACTACGACCGCACGCTGGAAGACCGCACGCTGCTGCTGGATTCCGGGCACGGAGCAAAGCCGAAAGGTGGGGCTGTGCGCGCGCTTGCGAACACCATGCGCTTCGTCGGCCGCAACCTGCTGCTGATGGTGCGCAGCCGCTGGCACCGCTTCGGCTACGCGTGCGTCAACTTCGGCACGCCGGTGTCCATGCGGGCGTGGTGCGCGGAGCAGGGCGTGGACTTTCGCCGGCTGGACCGCGACGACCGGCAGGAGTCCGTCGCCGGGCTGGGCGGCGCGCTGATGGCCGCCGTGGGCCGCGTGATCCCCGTGCTCCCCGTCTCGCTGGTGGCCACCGTCTTTGTCCGCGACCCCGGCGCGCAGCTGAGCGAGCTGGAGATCAAGGGGTGCGTGGCGGACCTGGTGAACGAGGTTGAGGCCGGCGGCGGCCGGGTGTACGTGCCGCGCCGCGACATGGACTACGCCGTCACCGTGGGCCTGCGGATGCTCACCATGCGCCACCTGGTGCTGGAGGCCGACGGCCTGTTCGCCGCCAGCGCGCGCGAGCTCCCCGTGCTGCGCTACTACGCCAACTCCATCGCCCACCTGATCCCCGCCGAAGCCCCGCTCGCCGTCGCCGTGTAGCCGCCCCGGCTCCCTCCTATCCCTTCGCGGACGCGTCCACGCGTCCACAACCGTGAGCTTCCCCGTTGCGTGCGGCGACACCTCGACCTCCCCCAGCAGTTTTGGGGGAGGTGGGCGAGGTTTTACGAGCCCGGAGGGGGCGCTCGCGCTGCACCCCCTGATTCAGCCGCCCATCGTCCCCTCCACCCGAGCGCCGTTCGGTTGAGAGAGGTCTCCACAGCACTACCTTTGTGCGCCACACCGCTGCGATGCGCGCACCAGAACGGTGCACCGTGCACCGCTTCGTTTCGGCCAACGGGAAACACCTCTCTGTAAAAATCGTTGCGGTTACTGGATTTATCAGGTGAGAACATATGTATTCCAGTTTGGCGCACCGCTTGCTTTAGCCCGGGCATCACCACCGAACGGACGTTCACTCCGCGGGGAGCCCCCTGATGCTCTCCTCCCCGAGCGGTCGTTCCCATTCATCCCCACGTAGCAGGGAGCCACTCGATGTACCGTTTTCGCACTGCCGCTGCGGCCGCGCTGACCTTTGCGGTCGCC
>DASQBH010001000.1:0-2911 GCA_035635315.1 Longimicrobium sp. | reverse complement strand
GTGGGCTTCGTGGCGGGGCAGGCGCTGCCGGCGGGGACCTTCACCGTCACGCCGTACATCCACCCCCGCCTGGCCCTGGTGGCCTCGCCGGGCGGGGACGACGACAACGGGCTGGAGGACGACAACGACGTGGACCTGGACGTGCGCGCCGACATCGGCGCGGACTTCGACTTTGCGTCCAACGTGTCGCTGCGGTTCGGCATCAACCTGGCCGAAGGGGCCAGCTGGGGGCTGGGGCTGGCCTGGCGCCCCTGAGGCCGCGGACCGCCCCTGATCCACCGCCACACCCGCTCACCGCCGCGCCCCACTGGCCGGCGGTGAGTCGTCTCCGTATATACTGACCCATGCAGAGAGCCGACCTTCACATCCACACGCGCGCGTCCGACGGCGAGTTCACCCCCGCGCAGGTGGTGCAGGCCGCCGCCACCGCGCGGCTGGACTACATCGCCATCACGGACCACGACACCATCGACGGCCTGGCCGAGGCGCTGGAGGCCGCGCGCGGCGGGCCGGTGCGCGTGCTGACGGGCGTGGAGGTGAGCGCCCAGCAGGACGGCGACGAGGTGCACGTCCTGGGCTACCACGTGCGCCCCGACGCAGAGCCGCTGCGCGCGCACCAGCACGGGGCGCTGGGCCGGCGGCAGGAGCGCGCGCGGCAGATGGTGCGCGTCCTCCAGGCCCAGGGGATCACCATCGACTACGAGGACGTGCTGCGCGCCGCAGGGGGGCCGGCCGCGCGCGCCATCGGCCGGCCGCACGTGGCGCGGGCGCTGGTGGCCGGCGGGCACGTGCGCTCCATGGGCGAGGCGTTCGACCGCTACCTGGCGGACGGGGGCCTGGCCTTCGTTCCCACCGAGCTCCCCTCCGTGGCCGACGCCATCGCCATGATCCGGGCCTCCGGCGGCGTGGCCGTCTGGGCGCACCCCAAGCAGGAGGTGGTGGAGATCTACTCGCCGCGCTTCGCGGAGCTGGGGCTGGAGGGGATCGAGGTCTTCCGGCCGAACACGCATCCCACGGACGGCAAGAAGATGCGGGGGATCGCGCGCGACCTGGGACTGTTCGTCACCGGCGGATCGGACTGGCACGGGCCGCACCGCGCACGCCTGGGCGACTTCTTCATCCCCGCCGACGACGTGCGGGAACTGCTGGACCGGGCGCCGCCGCCATGACATCCGACGCGGACGCGGGCCGGTTGGTGGAGCCCGCCGGGCATCCCGCTCCCCGTCCCTCGGGGCTGCGCGACCGCTGGGTGCTGCCCGGCCTGGCGCTGCTGGCCGTCCTCACCGTCCTCGTCGTCCTCATCTACGCCAGCCGCCCGCAGAGCGCGGGCGAGGTGGGCGGCCGCGCGCTGGTGGCGCTGGCGCCGGACGCCTACACCCCGCGCATCTCCCGCGCGCGCGAGCGGGTAAAGGCCGGGCTCGACGCCGCCGCCCGCGGCGACACGGCCGGCGCCATCGCGCGCTACGCCGAGGCGGAGGAGGAGGCGCTCACCGCCCGCGAGCGCGCCGGCACCCCCGAGCGCACGGCCGAGGCGACGGAGCTGTGGGCCGGCATCGCCCTCGATCGCGCGGGGCTGATGCTGGGCGCCGGCGCCACCCCCTGGTACCGCGGCGACGACGAGCAGATGCTGCGCGATGCCGCCGCCATCGTCCAGCAGGTGCGCTCCGCCCCCGTTTCCGCGCCCACGAAGCAGCGTGCGGAGGCGCTGGCGCAGCGGATCGAGCGTCAGCTGCGCCCCGGTCCGCTGGAATGGGTACCCGGCCGATGACCGCCGCCCAGCGCCACGTCGCCGCCGCGCTCGTCTTTCTGGCCTCCGCCACGGTGGCCGGGATCGCGCTCGTCCCCGAGGGCGTGGAGTACCGCGCCTTCGGAATGGTGGAAGGGGTTTTCGCGCTCCTCTTCTCGTACCTCCTCGTTTTCCGCGGCGCGTGGGCACGGCCGGAGGGCGCCACGGGGTGGATCGCGCTGGCGTACGGCACGGTGGCCAGCGCGCAGGCGCTGGAGCTGCTGCTGCCGCCGCCGGGGATGATCGAGTGGATGGTGGTCGCGGCGCTGGCCGTCACCTCGTGGGGCGCGTTCTCCGGCGGCACGCGCCGGCGGCTCGTCTTCAGCCTGGCGACGCTGGCCCTGCTGCTGGCGGTGATCAAGTTCTCCGTGATCCCCGTCCTGTGGGGGCGTATGGGCCCCGCCGCCGGCACCGCCTTTGGCCTGGGCGACGCCGCGGAGGCCGTGCGCCGCACCTTTGCCGACTACCGCCCCCTGCGCCCGGCCGGCCAGCTGGTGGGATTCCTGGCCCTGGCGCTCTGGGCCGTGGGGACGCGCCTGCTCTGGCCCGACGCGGAGCCGGGGGTGGATGACGACGGAACGGGCGTTCGAGGAGAATCCGGATCCGCTCAGTCCTAACCCGTTGACAGAAAACAGGTTGTCCGTTATCGTGGTGGCCCTTCGCGAACGGGATGGTTGAACGGCGCGGCGCTGGAGCGGCTTTCTCATGGCGAGTTGAGGCTCGTCTGTAAGGCGTTCGGCGCGGCGATGTTCGGGGTTGATTCGGTGCGGAATGCCGAACGCCCGTTCGAGGGTTCGAGGGAAAGATGGGGATCTGAACCGCTAACCCGTTGACAGACAAGCGGTTAGGGTTTAGATTAAGGGACAATTCGCGGACGGGACGCCGAAAGGCGGCTCCCCCAAAGGTCGACGGACCCCGTTGACAACCGCGACTCAGACGGTTAAGTTAGTTGGCTCCGCGGCGATTTGAGCCGCGAACGGATTTTTTGAAAACACGGGTAGTGGGTTGGGTAGAAGAAGTCGAGCGAGTGTACGCATCGACTCGAGAGCACCAACGCGTGTGTAACAGGCTTTTAGGTGGGCCGGATGAAGCCTCGTCCTTAACCGGGGCGAGCGAGTTTATCCG
>DASQBH010000999.1:0-3344 GCA_035635315.1 Longimicrobium sp. | reverse complement strand
CTGTCGGCGCGCACCTTGGACGCGGTCACGTCCAGCGTCACCCGGAACGCGCCGGTGCCGGTGGGCTGCACGCGCGCCTCGTGGGCGGTCACGTTCCACAGCGTGATCTCGGCGAACAGGTCGTGCAGCAGCGACTGCATGGAGTCGGGCGTGGCGGCGCGCAACTCCGCGTACAGGTCCAGCGAGGTGGGGAAGGGCGGCACGCCGGCGCGGTGCTTCTGCAGGTAGCGCCGCAGCGCCGTGTTCACCGCCGCCTCGCCGATGTGCTCGCGCAGCGCGTACATCGCCACGGCGCCCTTGTGGTAGTAGAGGTACGGCTGGTTCTCCACCTCCAGCAGCGGCACCTCGCGGTTGGTGAAGATGCGGCGGCCGGCGAGGTAGCGGTCCATCTCGTAGTCGTAGAACCGGCGCACCTGCTCCGGCCCCAGCGTCTTTTCCATCACCATCATGGCGCTGTACTGCGCCAGCGACTCGCTCAGCAGGGCGCTCCCCCGCACCCGCGCACCCACCACCTGGCCGCCCCACCACTGGTGCGCGGTCTCGTGCGCGGTGACAAAGAACGGCCGGTCCACGTCGCCCTCTCCCACCCGCGTAAGGAACGCGCTCCCCTCCGAGAAGGCGATGGTGTGCGGGTACGCGCGGGCAAAGCTTTCGTAGCGGGGAAACTCCACGATCCGCAGCTCGCGGAACTGGTACGGGCCGAACGCCGCGGTGTTGTAGTCCAGCGACGCCTTGAGGCCGCGGAACATGCGGTCCACGTTCACGCCGTGCGCGGGGTGGTGGTAGATGCGCAGCGCGACGTCGTTCCATCGATCCTCCCGCACGGCGTACCGGGCGGAGAGGAAGGGGCTCATGAAGGGGAGGGGCGCGTCGGTCCGGTAGTGGAAGTAGCGGCGGCCGTTCTGCCGCCACTCGCGCCGCAGGGTGCCCGCGGTGATGGCGATCTGCTCGCCGCTGGTGCCGATGACGGCGTCCACGTGCACCGGCTCCATCTCGCCACGGTCCGTCAGAAAGCGGCGCGCGCGGGGATCGTCGGGCGCTGGCAACGGGGGGAGCGGGGAAAGGCCGTGCTCCCGCCGCTCCTCGGTGCCGCTCAGCTCCAGGCTGCGCTGGTAGCCGATGGCAGGGAGCCAGTAGCGGTCGAAGAAGGCGCCGTTGCGCACCACCTCGGTGGGGATGTCGCCGTTGCGAAAGCCGCGCGTACGGAACGCCACGTCGAAGCGCAGCCGCAGCGAGTCTCCCGGCTGCAGCGCCCGCTCCAAGGCGTAGACGCGGTACTGCAGCCGGTCGTCCGCCAGCACCTGCCGCGCCGGGCGGTCGAACTCCAGCAAGCGGGCGCGCACCTCGCTGCTGACCAGGACGTGCACGGAGTCGATCGCCCAGCCGGTGCGGTTCACCAGCTGGTAGCTGCCGCGCAGGTCCGCCGCGCCGCGCTCGGGGTGGAGCTCGATGCGCAGCTCCGCGCGGGCGATGCGCGGCTGCGGCGCACCCTCGAACCGCTTGTACCGCCGCTCGTACCGCGCCAGCTCCGCCTGCTTCTGGAACGGCGTGCGGTACTCGTTCAGGACGTTGGTGTTGTAGAAGATGAAGCCGCCCAGGCCCACGATCAGCACCACCGCCACCGCCGCCGAGCGCAGCAGCGGCGGGGTGAGCCGGGCGCGGGCCAGCGCCAGCGGCGGGCGCGAGTCGCGCTCCCGCCCGCGTACCCAGAACAGCCGCGCCACCACCGCCAGCAGCAGCGCCCACGCCGCCCAGTACAGCTTGAACCAGACGAACGGGGTGGCGAACGGGCCGAAGCCGTTGAGGTCCGAGTAGATCCACCCCGGGTCGGAGCCGTAGACCAGCAGGTGGTGGCGAATGCCCAGCTGCTTGGAAAAGACGGTGAACAGGTAGAAGAGGATGACGGCCAGGTGCCCCATGTACTTCTGGTTCACCACTACGTGCACCGTCATGGCCAGCGCGGCCAGGAGGACGTAGTCGGCCAGCTTGATGCCGAAGAGGAAGCGCAGGTACAGCCCGGCCTCGTAGCGGTGGTAGCCCTGCAGCGTCTGCAGCAGCATCCCCGCCCCCATCAGCACCGCCTGCAGCGCGGCGATCAGCGCCACCAGCGCCAGAAAGCGGCCCAGCAGCGCCACCCCGTCCGGCACCGGCGACGCGTCGGCGATGGCGCTCATCCGCACGTCGCGCTCGCGCCACACCAGCTCGCCGGCAAAGATCACGATCAGCAGCGTCATCACCATCGACGCGGCCTCGGCCAGCACCGCGCCGGCCATCAGGTGCGTCACGGGCCACGCGGAGGTGCCGAAGACCACGTCGCCCACGTCCCACCCCAGCACGAAGACGAAGCCCAGCATCCCCACCAGCAGCACCGCGAAGGCGCGGCTCTTCGCCATCTCCTCCAGCGACCGCCGCATCACCGCCAGCACCTGCCACGCGCGCGTCCGGCGGCCGAACACGCCCTCCACCGGGGGCACGGCCACCGGCGCCACCCGCTGTGGCTCGGGGTCCACCACCGCGCGGCGCGCCTTGCGCCGGCGGCCGGCGCCGACGGTGTGCGCGAAGCGGAAGCGGTGGAGCAGCAGGGCCAGCACCAGCACGGCCACCGCCAGCCAGATCAGCCGGTTCCACACCAGGATCCCGGGAAAGCCGATCAGCTGCGCGTTCTTCTGCGCGGGCGTCCAGTATCGCGTCAGGTCCTCCATCGCCACGATGCCGAACGGATCCAGCAGCGCCGCCACCCTGCGGTTCCCCACCTGCTCGGCCAGCTCGCCGGCAAAGGTGGAGCCGATGAAGACGCCCACGGCGCCCAGGTACGCCGCGATCAGCTGCCGGGTGAGCATGGCAAGCGCGAACAGCACCGCGCCCATCAGCAGCATGTTGGGGAGGAGAAAGAGCAGGTACGGCTGCGCGTACGCCGCGGGCCGGAACGGGCCGAACATCTGCCGGTCCAGCCAGGGTACCTGCGCGCCGATCACCTGCCCCAGCGGCACGCCCAGCAGCAGCACGGCGTTCACCACCAGCGCACCCGCAAAGCGCCCGCCCAGGTACTCCCACCTGCGCAGCGGCGTGGTGTAGACCAGCGGATGCATCCCCGACTGTACGTCGCGGGTGGCCGCGTCGCCGAACAGCGCCGCCGTCACCAGCATCCCCACCATGCTCAGGATGGAGGAGATAACGGCTACCATCTCCGGCGAGTTGAGCTTGCTGCTGCTGCCGTCGACGATGTTCAGCATCACGAACGGCAGCCCGAAGAGGACGGCCGCGTAGATCCAGGTGGAGGGCGCCCGCAGCCGGTACTCGATCTCGAAGCGGAACACCTCGGCGAACTTCATGACGCCCCCTGC
>DASQBH010000998.1:0-2098 GCA_035635315.1 Longimicrobium sp. | reverse complement strand
GATCCACCGGCCGGATTCGTCCTTGCGCTGCACGGTGAGCGTGTACCACTGCGTGTAGTCCACCATGTTGAGCAGGGCCGTGCGGTAGTCCTGGTCAAGCTCGCGCTCGCGGTTCCGGCGCCGGATGTCGGACACCATCGTGCGGAAGATCTCCAGCAGCTCCTCGCGCCGCGCCTCGTCCAGGGCAATGCCGCGCTGCGAAAGCAGGTCGTCCAGGCGGCGCGGGTCGAAGGCGTCGGCGGCCTCGCGGGTGCGCACGTCCCAGTGCAGGCGCATGATGCCGCCCTTGAACAGCTTCATCCGCCCCAGGATGCCGTTGATGTCGCTCACCCAGTGGCGGGTGTTGCGGATGGCGTCGCGGATGGCGTCCACCACGTCGCGCAGCATCAGCTGCTCGATCAGCCGGCGGTCCTCCTCCTCCAGCAGCGTCTCGTTGCGCGCCTGCTGCTCCTCGAGCGTGCGATACAGTTCGTCCAGCCGCATCTCGCCCAGCTCGTGGGTAAAGCGGAGGATGTCGCCGTCCAGCGTGGGGCTCATCTCCTCGAACGCCCCGCGGGCCCGGGCGTAGGCGGCCTGCAGCTCCTGCTGCGCGCGCCTGGCCTCGTCGTCGATGGATTCGGGAGCGACGTCGTGCAGGATGCGCTGCATCGCCTTCGGCAACCCGGACTTGCGTGCGTCGTCCGCGTACTGGAAGAGCGTGGGATACGCCTCGATGCCCTCCCGGAAGCCGTGCTCGGCGGACTGGAGGTGGATGAAGGCGCTCCGCAGCTGGTCCGCGTAGTCCGGCTCCTGCGCGGAGAGCGTCTCGATCTGCCCGGTGTTCCGTTCGATGGACTTTTCGGCATCCCGGTCCTGCTTCTCGATCGCCTCCAGTCGACGCTCCAGATCGCGGATCTCCGCCGCCAGCGCTTCGCGGCCGATGCTGGCGCGCGAAAGCTGCTCGTCCAGCGCGGCGATCTGCGCGCCCAGCGTCTGCACGCGCACGTTGGCCTGGGCGATGCGGGGTGCCAGCTCCTCGATCTGCATCCGCAGCGCATCGTGGGCGCGGGTGCGGGCGGCGTAGGCGCGGCGAAGCTCGTCCAGCCGCTCCACGTCCTCGCCGATGGCGCGGACGACGGCCACCACCTCGCCCAGCGCGGCGGCCGCGGCATCCACGTCCGCGTGCTGGCGGCCCCGCAGCCAGGGGGCGTCGTCCGTGGCGCGCTCCAGGGCCGCGTTCCGCTGCTGCAGCTCGCGCGTGGCGGTCTCCACCGTTTCCGCGGCCAGCTCAGCGGCGGCGCGGCGGCGCTCGCGCTCGTGCTCCTCGCGGCGGACGGTGTGCAGACGGTCGTGCAGCGTCTGCAGCTGGGTGAGGTCGTGCGCGGCGCGCCACTCGCGGCCCAGCGACCGCTCGCGCGCCTGCACGGCATCCAGCGCCTCGCCCAGCCGGCCGACCTCCTCGCGCAGGTTCGCGAGCTGGCCGCGGGCTTCCTCGATGCGGCGGCGGCGTTCCTCCCGGCGCGCCGTCTCGCCCAGAAAGCGGACGCGCGCCTCCGCCGGCGCGGGGGCCAGGCCGTGCAGCGGGCCCAGGCGCCATCCGCCGTCCGCGTCCACCACGCCCGCGCCGCCGCCCGTCAGCCCCAGCGCACGCAGCGCCGCCGCGACGTCGGACGAAGAGACTTCGGAGGATGCGACCGGCACCAGCCAATCCGCCGCTCCATCCGATCCGCCGCCATTCATGGACGCATCCACCGGCGCGATCCAGCGGTCCCCCAGGCCGTGCGCGTCCAGCAGCGCGCGCACGCGGTCCGCCTCCGCGCGGGGAACGACGAGCGCGTCGAGCAGGCCGGCGTCCAGCAGCGCCGCCTCCACGCGCGCGGCGAGCGCCGCGTCCTCCGCCAGCGGGCGGCCGAGATCGACGGCGGCGAAGAGGGGCGCGTGGGCGATGGCGTGCTCGCGCAGCAGGCGGCGCGCGGCGGTTTGCGCGGGGGTGCGGTCCGGCTCCACGTCCGGCTCCTGCGACAGGCGCCGCAGCCGCGCGTCCACCTCCTCCGCTTCGCCCTGGCACCGGCGGCGGAGAATGCCCAGCTCCTGCGCCTCCCCCCGCAGCGCCCCCTGC
>DASQBH010000997.1:0-5167 GCA_035635315.1 Longimicrobium sp. | reverse complement strand
GGGCGGCGTGCGCACGGCGGTCATCGGCATTGCGCTCAGCACCACGCCGGAGATCGTGCTGGTGGGGCGCACGGCGGGGCTGGAGTTCGGACCCGAGGCGCCCGCCATCGACCAGGCGGCGCGGGAGGCGCGCGCGGCGGGGGCGGACTTCGTGGTGGTCGCCGCGCACGTGGGCGCCAGCTGCGAGCAGTCGGGGACGGCGCCGGCGGAGGCGTCGTCCGGCTGCCGCGGCGAGCTGCTGGAGATGGCGGACGCGATCACGGAGCCGGTGGACCTCATCGTCGGCGGCCACTCGCACCGGCGGGTGCTGACGACCGAGGACTCCATCCCCGTCGTGGAAGCGGCGTCGTACTCCATGGCGTACAGCGTTACCGACCTGGAGCGGCGCGGCGGGCGGGCCGCCGTGCTGCGCCAGGAGGTGCGGGTGCCGTACGCGGACGAGGTGTCGCCCGACACGCAGGTCGCCCGCATCGTCGCCGAGTGGGAGCGCAACGTGCGGCCGATCACGGAGCGGGTGATCGCCACGCTGGCGCAGCCGCTGGAGCGCGGGAGCGGCGAGTACGCGCTGGGCAACCTGATCGCCGACGCGCTGCGGGTGCAGGCGGGGGCGCAGACGTCGCTGGTCAACAACGGCTCCATCCGCCGCCCGCTCCCCGCCGGCCCGGTGAGCTGGGGGGTGCTGTACGAGCTGCAGCCGTTCGCCAACGCGCTGGTGCGGGTGGAGGTGACGGGGGCGCAGCTGAAGGCCGCGGTGGAGAACGCCGTTTCCGGCGCCACCCCCGACGCGCACATCTCGGGGATGACGGTGCGCTACGACCCCGCCGCGCCCGCGGGGCAGCGGGTGCGCGAGATTCGCCTGGACGATGGGCGGGTGGTGGATGACGACGACGTGGTGACCGTGGGCCTCTCCGAGTTCATCGCCACCGGCGGCGACCGCTACACCAGCTTCACCCAGGGGCGCACGACGCGCACGGAGATGGTGGACCTGGATGCCCTCATCGCCTGGCTGCAGTCCCGCCCGCAGCCCGTCGCCGCGCCCGGCGTCGGCCGCTGGCAGCCGATCCGCTGATCGCGGAAAGGATTTCCTCACGCAGAGTCAGCAGAGTCAGCAGAGTCAGCAGAGTTTTCTCGTGCCGGTCCCGACGATCTCGAAGAGGGTCAACGGGGTGGCAGGAACAACTCCGCTAACTCTGCTGACTCTGTGTGAGGCCAATCTTTTTATGAGAAGTTGATGAAGCGCCGCACCCGCCCCACTGTGCGAGGGTACCATCGACCGAACCCCCGAAATCGACAGCCTGGATACGCACGCCGCATGATGGTTCGATCGACCGCTCTCCTTCTTCTGCTGCTCGCGGGATGCGACGCCGCGCCCGACCCCGGCGCGGAGGCGGACGCCCGTGCGCCCGCCGCCACGACGGCCTCGGCGCCGCGCGTACGCCCGGCGGACACCGTGCTGCTGGCGCAGGCGCTGGACCGCGCGGCGGAGCTGCCGCGGCTGCGGGGCATCCTGGTCTCGCAGCGCGGCGAGATCGTGATGGAGCGCTACAACGGCGGCGCCGGCGCGGACCGCGCCACCAACGTGAAGTCCGCGTCCAAGAGCGTGCTGTCCGTGCTGGTGGGGATCGCCATCCAGGAGGGGCGCATCCACGGGCTGGACCAGCCGATCTCCGATTTCTTTCCCGACTACTTCGCGCGGGAGGGGGTGGATCCCCGCAAGCACGCCATCACCGTGGGGCACCTGCTTTCCATGCAGTCGGGGCTGGAATCCACCAGCTTCAACGAGTACGGCGCCTGGGTCAGCAGCCGCGACTGGGTGCGTGCCGCGCTGGACCAGCCGGTAGTGGACGAGCCCGGCGGGCGCATGCTGTACAGCACCGGCAGCACGCACCTGCTTTCCGCCATCCTCACGCGCGCCACGGGCAGGAGCACCTGGGCGTACGCCAACGAGAAGCTGGCGGAGCCGCTGGGCTTCCGCATCCGCCCGTGGCAGCGCGATCCGCAGGGCATCTTCTTTGGCGGCAACGACATGTACCTTACGCCGCGCCAGATGCTGCGCTTTGGGCAGATGTACCTGGACGGCGGCGTGTACCAGGGGCGGCAGATCGTGCCCGCGGCGTGGGTGCGGGAGAGCGTGCGGCCGCGCACCTCGTCGCCGTACAACGGGCACGGCTACGGCCTGGGGTGGTGGAGCAAGGATTCCGGCGGGCGCCGCACCTTCTTTGCCTGGGGATACGGCGGGCAGTACGTGTTCGTGGTGCCGGAGCTGGAGTTGGTGGCCGTCTTCATCTCCGAGTCCGAGGGCCCTCGCGCCCCGGGCCACCTTCCCGGCATCCACCGCATCCTGGACGACTACCTGGTCCCCGGCGCCGCCGCCCGCGTCCTCACCCTCGCGCCCGCCACCGCGACCACGGCCACCACGGGCTGAAGCCCGCGGCTAAAACGGCCATAAGCCCCGCCCTGGGCTCGCGGAGCTCGCCCGGCGGGGCTTCACCTGCTCGGGTCGGCGGAGGCCGGCGCGCCTGGACATCTCCGGCGCGAACGAGGTGCGTCGCGGATGCACCCCACCCCATCGGATCGCGAAGCCCTGCGTAGTGTGCGGGGCTGTTCGCTCTTCCAGCCGCGGGTTTACCCGCCCGGGACGATGCCGGCGGGAAATGCAGCCCACCGTCCTCGAACGAAGGAAGGGTGTTCGGCCGATTGACGAAAGGGCCCGCGGGCGGGTAGACTCCACGTCTTCCCGCGCATCCGCGGGCTTTCTCCATTCGGCAATCCGGCAAGCGGCAGATGGATTCGTTGGGGGTTCTTGCGCCGGCGGCGGCGCTGGTGGCGGGCTTTGCGCACGCGCTGGAGCCGGACCACATGGCCGCCGTCACCACTTTCGTCTCGCGCCGCCCGCGCCCGCTGCAGGCCGCGGGCTTCGGGCTGCGCTGGGGCGCGGGGCACGCGGGCGCCATCGTCGTCGTGGGCTGCGTGCTGATCGCGCTGCGGGTGCGGCTGCCGGACGGCGTGGCGCGCGGGCTGGAGTTCGGCGTGGGCGCCATGCTGCTGGGGCTGGGGCTGTGGCTGCTGTGGAGCGTGCTGCACGAGCGCGCCCACCGCCTGGCCGGCGGCGAGCCCGCGCATCCGCACACGCACCGCCACGGCGGACGCGGATCGCTGTGGGTGGGAATGGCGCACGGGCTGTCGGGAACGGCGCCGCTGGTGGCGGCGCTCTCCGCCTCGTTCAGCGGGTCGGCGCTGCGGGCGGCGGGGTACCTGCTGCTGTTTGGCGTGGGCACGACCCTCGCGATGGCGCTGTACGCGCTGGCGGCGGGGGTGGTGTTCGACCGCGCGGCCCATCGCGCCCCGGCGCTGGCCGGCACCCTGCGCGCGCTCACCGCCGTGGGCAGCGCCGCCATCGGCGTGCTGTGGATGGTGAACGCCGCCGGCGCGGCCTGAGCGCATCCATCGACCGATCCCAACCCTCTCGATCCAGGAAGAACCATGTCCGAAGGCACCGATCCCACCGCAGGCACCACCCCGCCCGTCACCATCCTGGCCAGGAACAACGGGCCCTACCTGGTGGAGGGTCCCTTCCGGCTCATTGACGCCGACGGCACCGAGTATCCCCTGGAGGCGGGAAGGAAGTACAGCCTGTGCCGTTGCGGCGCATCCACCAGGAAGCCCTTCTGCGACGGCACGCACAGCAGGATCGGCTTCGCCGCCGCCGAGCGCGCCGTGCGCGAAGCCGAGGGCGGCGCGTCGTAAGGCCGTTTCTGTCTCGATGGAAGGCAGAAGCCTCACCCCGGATCACCGGGGTGAGGCTTTTCTGCGCGTCGCGAATGGGAACCGCATCTCCCGGTAGCGGACGCGCAGGTGCGTCGGATGCCGCACACCGTTCGGCCGCCGAGTCCGCGCAGGCGGACTTTGCGTTTTTCCAGCGGCGAATTCATTCGCTCCCGCGGGCCGGCGGCACGTTGCCCGGATAGATTCGCAACGGGCATCATATCATCCGCTCCAGCGAACGGACGGCACGTTGCCGGATCAGATTCGCAACGGGGATCATCCGCTCCAGCGAGCGGACAACAGGTGCCAATCAGATTCGCGACGGGCGCTACGGCGCCGGACTCTCCGCGGCGGCGGGCCACACGTTGTTCGCGGGCCGCACGTCGGGAAACCAGTGCTCCGGATCGATCTCCACCCGCACCACCGGCGCGGCCGCGGGCACGTCCACGGTGACCGACAAGGTGCCTCCTTCCAGCCAGCGCTCCACCGGGATCTCCGCCCGGGCCGTGGCGCCGCCTTCCATCGTCACCAGCAGCCGCGTGGGCACGGCGATCCTCCCGCGGTCCTCCACCGTCACCCGGACGGCCCCGGCCACCGGCTCCACCCGGGCAATCGCCTGGTCCAGCGTGCGCGTGGTGTGCCACCACGGGTGCCAGAGCCAGTCCAGGTCGGCGCCGTGCTCGCGCTCGAACGCGTTGAAGAAGTCCCACGGGGTGGGGTGCCTGAACAGCCAGTCGCGCGCGTAGGCGCGCATGGTGCGCTCGAAGGTCTCGTCCCCCACGACCGAGCGCAGGGCCCGGGTGAGCACCGCCGGCTTCTGGTAGGCGGTGACCCCCCACGCGGCCCCGCTCACCTGGTCGATGTGGGTGGAAAGCGCCCGCTCGTTGCGCGTGCCGGCCAGCTGCAGGTAGCTGGCGCGGCTTTCCGCGTGAAAGTCGCTGTCCGGACGCGCCGCGTGCTGGGCCCGCTCGTCGTAGTAGGTGTTGAGCCCCTCGTCCATCCAGGCGTACGCCGCCTCGTCCTGCTGCACCATCATGGGGAACCACTCGTGCCCCGCCTCGTGAATCACCAGGTACCGCATCACGTCCACGTCGTCCACCCGGCCGATGAAGATGAGCTGCGGGTGCTCCATTCCCGCCACCGGCCCCTCGACCGCCGTGATCTGCGGATACGCGTAGGGGATGAGCTCGCGGCTGTAGAACTCCATCGTGTGCCGCAGAAAGCCGGGGACGCTGTCCCACCCCGCCGCGCCCGGGCGGTTGAGGACGTGCATGGCCACGCCCCCCGTGATCCCGGGAACGGGGATGCGCGCCGCGCGCCACAGGTAGCGGCTGGACGCCGCGAAGGCGAAGTCGCGCACGTCCCGCGCGCGAAAGCGCCACGTGACCTTGCCGCCGGTGCC
>DASQBH010000996.1:0-2779 GCA_035635315.1 Longimicrobium sp. | reverse complement strand
ATCGGCAGAGAAGTGCGAAAGTGCGAAAGTGCGAAAGTGCGAAAGTGCGAAAGTGCGAAAGTGCGAAAGTGCGAAAGTGCGAAAGTGCGAAAGTGCGAAAGTGTTCGAGGGGGGAGGCGCCGGCGCGTTGCCGCTGGGGGCCCTCACCCGCTCGCTTGGGCTCGCACCCTCTCCCGCAAGCGGGAGAGGGTATAAACGTCACAAAAACTTGCCGCGCGTTTCCTCGAATCTGGCGGATCACAGCCCCGCGCAGTTTGCGGGGCTTCCCGCTCTTCCAGCCGCGGGTTCACCCGCCCGGGACGATGCCGGATAATGCCGGCCTACTCACCCACCTCTCCCCAACCCGTCGGAAACGCCCGCCGTCGCTGGCTATTCCCTATTCCCTATTCCCTATTCCCTATTCCCTATTCCCTATTCCCTATTCCCTATTCCCTATTCCCTATTCCCTATTCCCTATTCCCTGCCCCCTGTCCCCTAAACCTCCACCTCCAGCCCGTCGTACGCGGCAAACACGCCGTCCGGCAGGCGCGCGTCGAGCTCGGCTTGCGAGGCGCGGTGGCTCAGGTGGGTGAGATAGGTGCGCTCGGCGCCCACGGAGCGCGCAGCCTCAACCGCCTCTTCCACGCTGAAGTGCGTGGGGTGCGAAGGGCCGAACCAGAGCGCGTTCAGCACCAGCACGCGCACCCCCTGCAGCGCCTGGGCCGTGCGCTCCGGCAGCCGCTTGCCGTCCGTCACGTAGCCCAGGTCGCCCACGCGAAAGCCGTACACGCTCAGCGGACCGTGCGGCACCGGCAGCGGCGTCACGTCGAAGCCGGCGATCTGCACCGGCTCGTAGGCGCGCACCTCGGTGAGCTCCGCCTCGGGCTTGGAGGTGCCCTCCAGCGGGCGCACCAGCGGGTCGAACACGTAGGCGAAGCGCTGCCGCAGCGTGGCGGCGCAGTCCGCGTCCGCGTAGACACGCATGGGCGTGCCGCCGCGCTCGGAGAACACGCGCACGTCGTCCAGGCCGTGGATGTGGTCCGCGTGGCAGTGGGTGAACCAGATGGCGTCCACCATCGGCACCCCCGCGGCCACCAGCTGCAGCCGCAGCTCCGGCGGCGTGTCCACCAGCAGCCGCCGCCCGCCCTCCGTGACCAGCGCCCCGTGGCGCGTGCGCTTGTCGCGCGGGTCCGCGCTGGTGCAGGTGGCGCACCGGCAGCCGATCACCGGCACGCCGAAGCTGGTGCCGGTGCCCAGGAAGCGGAGCTTCACGGCAGTGCGAAAGTGCGAAAGTGCGGAAGTGCGAAAGTGAGGAACGGCCCCGCGCCGCACGCAGGAGCCGGCCCGCCGCGCGAGAGCCACTTTCGCACTCTCGCACTCTCGCACTTTCGCACTTTCCTCCTCACACCTCCGACACCTGCAGCAGGTTCGTGGTCCCCGGCTGGTGCATGGGCAGGCCGGCGGTCACCACCACGCGGTCGCCCTTCTTCACCAGGCCGCGCTTGAGGGCCTCGTCGCGGCCGCAGGCCAGCATCTCGGTAAAGCTGGCCTCCTCGGAGCAGACGATGGGGATCACCCCCCACACCATCGCCAGCTGCCGGTAGGTGCGCTCGTTGTCGGTGATGGCCAGGATGGGCACCGGCGGCCGGAAGCTCGACACCACGCGGGCCGTGGAGCCGCTGGTGGTAAAGGTGAGGATGAGCGGCGACCGCAGCCGCCGCACCGCCTCGACCGTGGCGCCCGCGATGGCCCGCTCCGTGGGCGTCTTGCCCTCCTCGTCCGGGTCGATGGGGATGTCGTAGTGCGGCCCCGTCTCCAGGATGTGCGAGTCCTCGATCTCCTGCGCGATCCGGTCCATCGCCTGCACCGCCTGCACGGGGAACTTGCCCGTGGCCGTCTCTGCCGAGAGCATCACCGCGTCGGTGCCGTCGATGATGGCGTTGGCGACGTCCGACGCCTCCGCGCGGGTGGGGCGCGGGTTCTCGATCATCGACTCCAGCATCTGCGTGGCCGTGATCACCGGGCGGCTCCCCTGGTTGGCCAGCTGGATCATCCGCTTCTGCGCCAGCGGCACCTGCTCGAACGGCAACTCCACCCCCAGGTCGCCGCGCGCCACCATGGCGGCGGACGAGACCTTGAGGATCTCGGCCAGGTTGTCCAGCGCCATCCCCTTCTCCACCTTCACCACCACCAGCGGGCCGTTGGGGGGGATGCGGCTCACCAGGTCCTTTACGTCCTCTGCCGAGCGGACGAAGGAGAGCGCCAGGTAGTCCACCTGCTGCTCCAGCGCGAACTCCAGGTCGCGCAGATCCTTTTCCGTCAGTGAGGGGATGCTGAGCAGGGTGCCGGGAAGGTTGATCCCCTTGTTGCTGGTGAGCTCGCCGCCGTGGATGACGCGCATGGCCACCCGCGGGCCCTCCACCTCCTCCACGATCAGCTCCATCAGCCCGTCGGCCAGCAGCACCACGTCGCCCACCTCCACGTCGTGCGACAGCTCGCGAAAGGTGGTGGGAAGCTCGCCGGGCTGGTGCTCGCCCTCGGGGGCGAACACCACGCGGTCGCCGGGCTTGAGCTCCACCGGCTCCGGCAGCACCCCCACGCGGATCTTGGGACCCTGCAGGTCGCCCAGCACGGCGATGGGGCGCCCCGCGCGCGCCGAGGCCTCGCGAACGTTGCGGATGGTTTCCGCGTGGCGCGGCAGGTCGCCGTGCGAAAAGTTGATGCGGGCCACGTCCATGCCGGCCGCGATGAGCGAGTCGATGCGCTCCGGCGACCAGCTGGCGGGGCCCAGCGTGCAAAC
>DASQBH010000995.1:0-11346 GCA_035635315.1 Longimicrobium sp. | reverse complement strand
CCTGTTCACCGCGGGAAAGGACGCCACGGGGACGGAGCTGCTCTACGCGCCGGTGCGCACCTCCGTGATCGGCCCGGCGAAGGTGGAGTCGCTGCGCACCATCTCCCTGGACGGCGAGGGGACGGTGCGCTTCGCGCCGATCGCCAACTCGGCGGACGGCGTGGGGGGCGCGCTGCCGGAGGGGGAGCCGCGCTGGGCCGGCTTTGGCCACGACGCGCTGCCGACGGCGGAGATCGGATTCGCCGTCGCCTCGCCCACCCTGCGGCTGAGCGAGGGGGAGCGGACGGTCACCCTGGAGCTGACCCTGGCCGGCGTGGCGGGGACGGGGCTGACGACGGCGAAGCTGGACGGCGCGTTCTCCGTCTTCCTTACCGGCGCCGAGGGGTGGGTGCAGCCGGAAGGGGTGGAGGTGACGCTAGCGGGCTCGACGCTGCGGCTGGTGTGCTCCCTGTCGCGCGCGCTGGGCGCGGTGGCCGACTACCAGCAGGCGGTGCACGGCTACGCCTACGCGGCCGCCGCGCCGGTGATGCAGGTGCAGCTGGCGGCCGGCGCGCGTGTGGGATACGCGGACTTCGCCGGGGTGATCGTCACGAACGCGAAGGTGTCGGTGTCGGCGGCGGGCGTCACCTCGCTCACGCTGGAAAGCGACGCGGGGACGATCGATCCCAAGAAGGCGTTCCTCCCCTTTGGCCCGCAGCCCACGGCCGGATCGAAGTTCCTGGTCGCGTACCCCGAGGCGCTGAACAAGAAGCTGTCGTCGCTCAGCCTGGCGCTGACCTGGAAGGACGCGCCCACGAGCTTCGCCACGCGCTACGCGGGGTACGGCGTGTCCGGGGTGACCAACGCGTACTTCACCGCGAGCGCCAGCTTCGACGACGCGGCGCCGGGCGCGGGGTTCCAGGCCGCGGGGGTGCGGCTGTTCAACACGACGAACGCGACGCTCGCCCAGACACTCTCCTTTACCCCCGGCGCGGCGGTGTCGCAGGGGGGAGGCAAGCGGGGGGAGATCCTGGCGCTGCGAAAGGCGGGCGCGCAGTGGTCGCTGCTGCGGGCGGAACGGCGGGCGCTGGCGGAGCCCGTCCACGGCACCGCCCTCTCCATCGCGCCGGCGGAGCGGCAGGGGTTCGTTACGCTGACGCTGGAAAAGGGGTTCCTGCACGCGGAGTATCGCAAGAAGCAGATCGAGAACGTGCTGGCGCTGGTCACGCCGTCGACGAACGACGATCCCAGCCCCGCGGTGCTCTTCGAGCCGTACACGCCCACGGTGCAGTCCATCTCGCTCTCGTACGCCGCCTCCACCGACCGGGTGGGGGTGTCGTCGACCACGATGGACGACTTTGCCAACCCCGACCTGCAGTTCTTTCACCTGGCCCCGTTCGGCCCCATGCGCGAGCACGGGTACCAGCGCGCCCAGCTCTCCTTCATCGGCTCCACCGACGTCCCCCTGCTCCCCGCCTTCACCCACGCCGGCGAGCTGCTGATCGGCCTGGGAGGGACGGTGGCGGGGGACGGCGTCTCGCTGCTCTTCCAGGTGGCGCCGGGGAGCGCGGACCCGGAGCTGCCGCGCGAGCGGCTGCAGTGGTACGCGCTGGCGGACAACTACTGGAAGCCGCTGGGGCCCGGCGAGCTGGTGCTCGACACCACGCGCGACCTGCTGGCCAGCGGCATCATCAAGCTGGTCATCCCCCCCGAGGCCACCACGCTGAACACGGTGCTCCCCGCCGGCCCTGTGTGGATTCGCGCGGCGGTGGCGGGGGAGAGCGCGGCGGTGTCGCAGCTGGTGGAGGTGGCGGCCAGCGGGGTGGAGGTGGCGCTGGCCAGCGAGGGATACGACCCGGCGCACCTGGACGCGCCGCTGGCGGCGGGAAAGATCAGCAAGCTCAAGTACGGGCTGGCGGGGGTGAAGTCGGTAAAGCAGCCGTACGCGTCGTTCGGCGGACGGGGGGCGGAGCAGGCGGCCGCGTTCCACACCCGCGCGGCGGAGCGGCTGCGCCACCGGGACCGCTGCGTGACGCGCTGGGACTACGAGCGCATCGTCCTCGAGGCGTTCCCCGGCGTGCACCGGGTAAAGTGCATCCCCCACGCCCGCGAGGGGTCGTGGATGGCGCCCGGGCACGTGATGCTGGTGGTCGTCCCCGACCTGCGCAACCAGAACGCGGTGGATCCCCTGCAGCCCCGGGTGGACGCCGACACGCTGGACCAGATCCTCACGCACGTGCAGGCGCGGGCGGGGATGCAGGTGCAGGTGGCGGTAAAGAACCCCAGCTACCAGAAGGTGCGGCTGGACTTTCAGGTGCGCTTTCGCACGGGATACGACTTCAACCACTACCGCGTGCAGCTGCAGGACGCGCTGGTGCAGGCGCTGAGCCCCTGGGCGTTCGCGGACGGGCCGGAGATCGGCTTCGGGGGCGCCGTCTACCGCTCGGTGCTGATGGACCTGGTGGAGGAGCTGCCGTACGTGGACTACGTGACCGAGTTCCGCATGTTCAGCTGGACGGGCGACGTGGTGGACCGCACGGACCGCGACGTGGCGCGCCCCGCGACGCCCGACGCCATCCTGGTCTCCGACGCCGCCCACACCATCACGGAGGCGCCGTGAGCACCGCGACCCCCGCCATCGCCGTCATCGACCTCACCGCGCCCGTGGACGCCGCTACGGCGGCGGCAGAGGCGCTGGACCACCTGTCGCTCTTCGCGCTGGGGCTGGAGCAGCTGCGGGCGCTGTCGGGGCGGGTGTGGACGGACCACAACATCCACGACCCCGGCATCACCACGCTGGAGCTGCTGGCGTACGCGCTCACCGACCTGGCGTACCGCGCCTCCTTCCCCATCGCCGACCTGCTGGCGGCGCAGACGGGGAACGCGGAGGCCATGCAGGCGCAGTTCTTTACCGCGCGGCAGATCCTGCCCTCGGCCCCGCTGACCACGGCGGACTACCGGCGGCTGCTGATCGACGTGGTGGGGATCAAGAACGCGTGGATCCGCCCCGCCACGGAGACGCTGTACGCCGACACCCTGCGCGGCCGGCTGCAGCGCGAGCGCCCGGCGGACATGACGGGATTCGTGCAGGTGGACCTGCGCGGGCTGTACGCGGTGACGGTGGAGTACATGGACGGGCTCCCTGCCCTGGAGCGCGCGGCGGCGCTGGCGGCGGTGCGCGCGCGGCTGCACGCCAACCGCAACCTGTGCGAAGACTTCGTCTCGTTCGACCAAGTGCAGGAGCAGCCGTTCATCATCTGCGGCGAGGTGGAGCTGGAGCCGGGCGCGGACCTGCCGCGGGTGCACGCGGAGATCCTGTTCGCCGTGCAGCAGTACCTGTCGCCCCCCGTGCTGCAGTACTCGCTGGCGGAGATGCAGGCCCGGACGCACGCGGACGGCACGCCGTACGGGGTGGAGGACATCTACGACGGGCCGCCGCTGGAGCACGGCTTCATCGACGCGGCGGAGCTGGCGGCGGCGGAGCTGCGCACGGAGATCCGCCTGAGCGACGTGATGAGCGTGGTGATGGACATCCCCGGCGTGCGGGCCGTGCGCGACCTGCTCATCCACCCCGCGCCCCCGTCGCGCCCGCCGGAGAGCAAGTGGCGCGTGCCGGTGATCGACGGCCGCAAGCCCACGCTGAACCCCGACGGCTGCCGCCTGGTCTTCTACAAGCGCCACATGCCGTTCACCGTGGAGCGCGCGGCGTGGGGCCCGTACTGGGACGCGCTGGCGGCCGAGGCCACGGCGCGGGTAGAGACGCCGCGGGAGGAGGACCTGCCCGTGCCGCTGGGCCGCTGGCGCTCGCCGGCCGCCTACCACTCGTTCCAGAACCACTTTCCCGCCCTGTACGGCCTGGGCGAGGCGGGGCTCCCCGGCGGCGCGGACGAGCAGCGGGCGCGGCTGGCGTACCAGCTCAAGGGATACCTGCTCTTCTTCGACCAGCTGATGGCCGACTTCATGGCCCAGCTGGCGTCGATCCCCCTGCTGTTCAGCACCGACTGGCGGGTCACGCGCACGGACCACCACCAGCCGGTGACCAGCTTTCCGGAGTGGCGGCGCATCTACCGGGGCGCGGACGTGCAGGCGGCGCTGGAGGCCGGGCTGGACGACGAGGCGGCGATGACGGACCGCCGCAACCACTTTCTGGATCACCTGATCGCCCGCCACGGGGAGCGGTTCCACGAGCTGGCGGAGGTGATGCGCACGGAGTTCGGCCTGGGGCAGGCGGCCATGGTGCGCTACAAGTGCGACTTCCTGACCGGGTACCCGGAGACGGGGCGCCGGCGGGGGATGGCGTACGACTACTCGCTGGACGCCGACGCGGACCTGTGGAACAGCGCCAACGTCTCCGGGCTGGAGCTGCGGCTGGCGTCGCTGCTGGGGATTCCCAACGCCACCCGCCGCAACCTGGGCGACGTGTCGTACGACCTGTACGCCGAGGTGGACGGCACGCCCGACGACGAGTTCCGCTTTCGCGTCCGCCATCCGGTGACGCAGAAGATCCTGCTCAGCAGCAGCACCCGGTACCCCACGCACGCGGCGGCGCGGGCGGAGATGCGGCGCGCCATCCGCTTCGCGCAGACGCCGGCGGGCTACCAGCGGCGGCAGACGGTGGCGGAGGGGGTGCGCTTCTTCTTCAACATCATCGACGACACGGGCGAGGTGCTGGCGCGCCGCATCGAGTACTTCCGCACGCCGGAAGAGATGGAGGCGGCCATCGAGCAGCTGATGGACCACCTGCGGACGACGTACAGCGAAGAGGGGATGTACCTCATCGAGAACATTCTCCTGCGGCCGGAAGAGGAGGACGATCCCTTCCTCCCGATCTGCCCGGACCCCAACTGCGCCGACTGCGCGGACGAGGACCCGTACTCGTACCGCATCCACATCATCCTTCCCGCGTTCGGCGGGCGCTTTGAGGACATGGAGTTCCGCCGCTGGGCGGAGCAGGTGATCCGCGAGGAGACGCCGGCCCACATCCAGCCCAAGGTGTGCTGGATCAACGCGGACGACATGGCGGAGCTGGAGGGGCTGTACCGCGACTGGATCTACCTGCGCGCCGGCCGCGAGACGGCCAACCGGACCGCCACGCTGCAGCGCTTCATCACCACGCTGTTCCGGGTGAAGAACGTGTATCCGCCGCAGCGCCTGCGCGACTGCCGCGCCCCGGAGAAGTTCGTCCTGGGGCACACGGCGCTGGGCTCGATGGACGCCTGACGGCCCGGACGGAAAAAAGACGAGGCCTCACACGGAGTCAACGGAGTCAACGGGGTTTTCTCGTGCCGTTTCCGAGGGGATCCGTGCGAATCGCTCAAAGAAGGGGCCTCACGCAGAGTTAGCAGAGTCAGCAGAGTTTTCTCGTGCTGTCTCCTCTCTGCTCACGGTGCGGAGCCGGGGATCACGTGTCGGGAACGAGAAGGAGATGGAATGCGGCAGGGGGCCATCCGCGTTTTTTAGAGAGGGATGCGGATCGCCGGGCGGTCCTCGGAGCGCACGGGGACAGGCCGATCGCACCCCCTGATGCGCGATCTGGAGAACCATCCGCCAGCACCATGATCCGGATGAGCGGCTTTTCCGAATTCGGTACGAACCACCTGAACGGAGCCTGACGGCCATGCCCCCACCACCTTTCGTCACCAGCCTGGACCAGGTCGCCACCGGCTACACGGTGTTCGAGAGCGACCAGGTGCTCACGCACACGCAGCTCAACAGCGTGGCGGAATACGCCGACGACCAGATCCGGCTGTCGCGCACGCGGCTCTCCGGCGTGGGGGTGGCGTGCGGGCTGCGCGCCTCGCTGGCCGGCACCCAGGTGCGGGTGACGGGGGGCGTGGGGGTGACCACGGACGGCGACCTGCTGTACCTGGACGCCGACACCGTCTACGACCGCTACGTCGTGTACGACCAGACCTATCCCGCGTACCCCCCGCTCTACCAGGGGGGCAACGTAAACGGGACCATGTTCGCCGCGTACGAGCTGGTCCCCGTGGGCGTCGCGAACCCCACCGCGCGGGCGCTGAGCCAGTTCAACGCGGCCACGGGGCAGCCGTTGTCGAGGATGACGGCGGTGCTGCTGATGGAAAGCTACCGCCAGGACGACGACCTGTGCTCCGGCACGGACTGCGACAACCTGGGCGCGCGGGCGGTGAACACCCGCAAGCTCCTGCTGGTGGGCCCCGACGCCGTCGCGGCGCTGCGCGGGGGCGCGGCCACGCCCGCGCAGGCGTACGGCGGGCTGCCGGAGGTGTTCGCCGAGCGCCCGGCGCTCCCCGCCACCCTGACCTCGGCGACGGGGATGGCCAACGCGTACCGCACGGCGTGCACCGCCATCAACACGCGGCTGGCGGACGCGCTCCCCCGCATCTTTCCCGTGGCCGGCGGGGTGCTGGGCGACGTGGTGAGCGCGGCGTCGGGCGCGGCGTGGCTCGCCCGGCTGGCCGCCTACCGCAACACCTTCTTCGGCGGCGCCGCCGACGGGATCCCCGACGCCCCGGGGGTGCAGTACTACTACGACTTCCTGAAGGACGTGGTGGAGGCGTACACGGAGTTCCGCGAGCGGCTGTTCGACGACCAGACCTGGTGCTCGCCCCCCATCACCTCCTTTCCCAAGCACCTGCTGCTGGGCGACCTGGCGGCGGACCCGTCCGACGCCAACCGCACCGGCTTCTACCCCTCGCCCGTCACCAGCCGCACCGCGGGGGAGCTGGACCACGCCCGCTTTCTGCTGCAGCGGCTGGACGCGCTGATCACCCACTTCCAGGTGAGCACCGCCAACACGCTCACCGTCCGCGTGACGCCCAGCGTGACGGAGAGCCGGCCGCTGGAGGAGCGCGCCATCCCCTTCTACTACGCCGCCGGCGGCGAGAACCCCATCCACCTGCGCTGGAGCTGGCGGCTGTCGCGGCGCGGCACGGAGGCGACGGCGTACGGCTACCACGCATCCACCAGCTGGGCCGCCGCCAACACCCCGGCCGCCACCCCGCTGGCGTACCAGATCGGCCGCTACGACTTCTTCCGGGTGGAAGGCGTGGTGGGCAAGCAGGTGGACGAGGCGCTGGAGGATGTGCAGGCGCTGATCACGGGCCGCAACCTTCCCTTCGTCGTCCGCGCGGTGCAGCTGGGCGCGGAGTTCACCCCCGTCAACCCCCGGCCGCGCCCGATCACGGACCTGCACCACCTGCACAGCATCGTGCGCAAGGACACGCAGGCGCGGCTGTCCGACGCGGGGACGTTCAGCACCCACTACCGCACCAGCGTGGTCACCGCGGACACCCAGGGACGGCTGTTCCACGCGGAAGAGGTCGCGGCACGCGACGCGGTGCTCGGCACCACGGAGAGCGCGAGCCTGGCGGTGGGAACCCATACCTCCACCGCCAGCACCTTCCTGGGCGGGACGTACGCGCAGTACAGCCCGGGCGCCACCACGGTGCAGGAGAACGTGGCCTCCGCCATCGAGGCGGCGGCCAGCCTTTCCGCCACGGTGCAGCCGGTGGCCGCCATCGGGTACTTCACCCCCCTGGACAACCTGGCGGCGGGAACGCAGACGGCGTGGCTGCCGTGGCTGGACGACGTCATCCAGTGGAAGGAGGAGAAGGAGGACCAGAAGCTTCTCTTTCACAACTTTGCCGCCGAGCACCCCCAGCTGGAGCACCTTGGCGGCGTGCCGCGGGGTGGAACGCTGGTGCTGGTGCACGACGACGACGGACTGGTGGTGGCGGAGCTGACGCTCCCCTACGCCTGCCCCGAGCCCGTCGTGGAGCAGGAGGAGCCGGTGCTCACGGCCGTGCAGCCCCTTCCGCCGGCGGTGGTCACCCCGCCGGTGCGGGCGGTGCCCACCACCAAGCTCACGTGGCAGCACGAGTGGGAGTTCCACCAGCCGGAGCTGGACGTGGTGTTCCAGGCCAAGGCGGACCTGGACGCGTGGAAGGCCACCGAGTCCGCGTACCTGCGGGAGCAGGTCACCTGGCAGAACGAGTTCATCCAGACCCAGTCGGTCGCCATGCAGACCGACCTGGTCACCTCGATGAGCTCGTCGTACGACACGCTGATCAACAACCAGTGGGCCGCCATGTCCTCGGCGACGGAGCGGTACACGGCGCCCAGGACGGTGACGGCCACCACGGCCACGCAGGACGGCATCAAGACCTTCGACGACCGCATGCTGGGGGTGATGGTGGAAGAGACGCGGGTACGCGAAGAGAAGGTGAACGTGCTGACGGAGATGGCGCTGGCCGACCCCGGGGACACGCTGGTGGCGCAGCAGCTGGAGCAGGCGCAGCTGGAGCTGGGGAGGACGATCGAAGAAACCACCACCTACCTGGTGCAGAGCGGCGCCGAGGTCGCGCTGGGGAACGAGGCGTACGTGGCGGTGCAGCAGATGTCCAAGGGGATGGCGACGCTGTCGGGAACCACGGCCCTGCAGCCCACGCTCACCAACATCGACAGCACCCTGGCGAGCGGCGCGACGAGCAGCGTGGACATGGCCGTCAAGGCCGCCATGCCGAAGATGAGGTAGCGCATGGCCCGCGCGCCGCACCGCATCCGGCGGCAGGTCTGGCGCGTGCGCGCGCCCTCGCAGGCGGACGCCTTCGCCCTGCGCGGCGAGCTGCGCGCGGCGTGGGAAGACTCGCTCCTTCCCGCGCTGGAGGCGGCGTTCGACCAGGCGGCGGGCGACGACCGCGTCGTCCGCATCCCCCGGCTGGAGCTGCGGCTGCGGCTGGGCTCCGCCGGCGCGCTGGCGGAGGAGCTCCCCCGGCTGATCCGCGAGGCCGCCGCCGTGGAGCTGTCCGTCCTCCGCCGCGGCGGCGTTCCCCAGGTGTGGGAGGCGGATGATGCGGACGGCGCGACGCCGGAGCAGGACCGGCGCGCGACGCTGCTGCACTACCTGCGCACCGGCGCCCTCCCCTGGGCCGCGGCCGGGGGCTTTGTGGACGAAGTGGCCGAAGCCCTCCGCGCCGCCGTCCGCGAGGAGGGGGGGCGATGGGTGGATGCGGTCGCCGCGGCGCCGGACCCGCGCGCCTTTGCCTTTCGCCTGCTGCAGCTGCTGGACGACGGGGATGCGCCCGCGTGGGTCGCCGCCCTCGCGCCGCGCGTGCCGGCCGTGTGGCGCCGCGTCCTGCTGCGCCTGCTCGCCCCCGCGGCGGCGGATTCCGCGGTGTCGGCCAGGGACGCGCGGCAGGTGGATGCCGCACCGCCCGCGCCGCGCCACACGCGCCTGGCGCTCGCCGCCACGCTGCTGGCGGAGGCGCTCGCCCGTCCGGTGGACGACACGCCGCAAGCCGTCACCGCCGCCGCCGCCCGCGCGCCGGAGGGCGGCCCCGGCGGCGCGATCGCCGTCCTGCTCGCGTCGCTGCCGGAGATGGCGCCGGCGCGTCCGGCCGTCCGGCCCGAGCGGCGGTCGAGCGGGAGGCGTGGGGCGGCGTCGAGAAACCCTGCCGACGGAAGCGCGGAAGCGGATGCACCGGAGTCGGAGGGCGCGGCACCGGCGGATTCCGCGGCGCGGGGGACGGCGGCGGCGGACGGACCGGGTGTGGTGGAGAGGATGGAAGCCGCGAGGGAGCCCGCGCGGGATGGGGAGGCGGAGGGGGAGCCGTTCGGGGTGGCGGTGGCGAACGCGGGGCTGATCCTGCTGCACCCGTTCATCGCCATGCTGATGGAGCGGACGGGGGTGCGGCAGGGGGACGCGATCCCGGAGCACGCCCTGCCCCGCGCGGCCGCGCTGCTGCACTACCTGGCCACGGGGAGCGAGGACGTGCAGGAGTGGGAGCTGGGGCTGGTGAAGGTGCTGCTGGGACTGGCGCCGGACGCGCCGCTCCTGGTGGCGGAAGGCCTGCTGCGGCCGGAGGACCGGGAGGAGTGCGAGGGGGTGCTGCTCTCCGCAATCACCCACTGGTCGGTGTTGAAGAACAGCTCGCCCGCGGTGCTGCGGGAAACCTTTCTGCGGCGCGGCGGGCTGCTGCACCGCGGGGGGGAGGGATGGCTGCTGCGGGTGGAGCCCGCCCCGTTCGACGTGCTGCTGGGCCAGCTTCCCTGGGGGCTGAGCCTGGTGAAGCTGCCCTGGATGCCGCACCCCGTGTACACGGAATGGACGACGACGCACTGACGCTGAACGCGCGCGACCTGGAGCGCGAGCTGGAGTGGTTCGCCCAGGTGCTGAACGCGCGGCTGAAGTCGTACTTCGGCGGCGAGGACGGCCCGCGCTTCGAAACGCCGCGCGCGCCGGAGCTGGGCCCCAGCCCGTACGCCGCCTTCATCCGCCAGCACCGGCTGAGCCCGCCGGAGCGGCTGGTGCTCATCCTGGCGCTGATCCCCCACGTGCGCCCGCAGCTGCTGGACGTGCTGTGGGCGCGCAACGAGGCCACGGAGCGCGGCTTTACGGAGTTCGGCGGGTGGCACGGCACCACGCACGGCGGCTTTGTCCCCACGGGCGAGACGGCGGCGTTCCTGCTGGCCGGCGACGACCTGGGGGGCCGCTTTGCCGTGTCGCGCCTGTTCGACGGCGAGCACCCGTTCGCTCGGCTGAACGTGCTGCGCCTTTCCCCCGCCTTGCCCACGGAGCCGTACCTGAGCGGCGCGCTCACCCTGAGCGCCGAGCACCTGGCCCGCTTTACCACGGGGGAGGAGCGCAAGCCGGCGTTCAGCAGCGACTTTCCCGCGCGGCGCATCGAGACGGGGCTGGAGTGGTCGGACCTGGTGCTTCCCTCGGGGACGATGGAGCAGCTGGAGGAGATCCGCCACTGGCTGCGCCACGGCGACACGCTGCTGGACGACTGGGGGATGCGGGCCCGGCTGCGCCCCGGCTTCACCAGCCTGTTCTACGGGCCGTCGGGGACGGGAAAGACGCTGAGCGCCTGCCTGCTGGGCAAGCACTGCGGGTGCGACGTGTACATGGTGGACCTGAGCATGATCGTCTCCAAGTACATCGGCGAGACGGAAAAGAACCTGGCGCGCGTGTTCGACATGGCCGAGAACCGGCGCTGGATCCTGTTCTTCGACGAGGCGGACGCGCTGTTCGGGCGGCGGACGTCGGTGGACAGCGCCCACGACCGCTTCGCCAACCAGGAGGTGAGCTTCCTTCTGCAGCGCATCGAGTCGTTCAACGGGGTGGTGATCCTGGCCAGCAACCTCAAGGGGAACATCGACGACGCGTTTCTGCGCCGCTTTCACTCCGTCGTCTACTTTCCCATGCCCCGGCCGGCGGAGCGCCGTCGCATCTGGCAGAACGCCTTTTCGCCGCGCGCCGTGCTGGAGCCGGCCATCGACCTGGGGCGCCTGGCGGAGAAGCACGACCTGACGGGCGGCACCATCATGAACGTGGTGCGCTACTCGTCGCTCAAGGCGCTCAGCCGAAACGAGTTCGTGATC
>DASQBH010000994.1:0-2161 GCA_035635315.1 Longimicrobium sp. | reverse complement strand
TGAGGGAGGATGTGCCGGGAGACAAGAGGCTGGTGGCGTACGTCACGGGCGAGCAGGCGATGCCGCAGGCGGCGGAGCTGCGGGCGTACCTGAAGGAGAGGCTGCCGGAGTACATGGTGCCGTCGGCGTACGTGGCGCTGGAGGCGCTGCCGCTGACGCCGAACGGGAAGGTGGACCGCAAGGCGCTGCCGGCGCCGGAGTACACGGGCGACGCGGACCGCTACGTGGCGCCCCGGACGCCGATCGAGGAGGTGCTGGCCGGGATCTGGGCCGAGGTGCTGCGCCTGGAGCGGGTGGGGGTGACGGAGAGCTTCTTCGACCTGGGCGGGCACTCGCTCCTGGCCACGCGGGTGGTGTCGCGGGTGCGCGAGCTGTTCGGGGTGGAGCTACCGCTGCGGGCGTTCTTCGAGGGACCCACGGTGGCGGAGCTGGCCGGGCGCGTGGAGGAGATGGGGCGCGCGGGCGAGGGTGCCTCCCTCCCGCCGCTCGTTCCCGTCGCCCGGGAGGCGCCGCTGCCGCTCTCCTTCGCGCAGGAGCGGCTCTGGTTCCTGGACCGGCTGGAGCCGGGGAGCACCGCCTACAACATCCCCGGGGCATGGCGCCTGGGCGGAGCCCTGGACCAGGCGGCGCTGGAGCGCGCGCTGGGTGAGATCGTCCGGCGTCACGAGGCGCTGCGGACCACCTTCGGCGAGGTGGACGGCTCGCCGGTTCAGGTGGTGGCGCCCTTCGGCGGGTTCGCCCTGACGGTGGAGGACCTGTCGGGACTCAGCGAGGCGGATCGCGAGGCGGCGGTCGGGCGCCGGGCCGGCGAGGAGGCGCGGCGGGCATTCAACCTCTCGGCGGGACCGCTCTTCCGCGCTTCGCTGCTGCGGCTGGGCGAGGAAGACCACGTGCTGCTGCTCTCGATTCACCACGTCGTCAGCGACGGCTGGAGCATGGGCGTGCTCTTCCGGGAGCTGTCGGCGCTGTACGAGGCGTACCGCCAGGGGCGGGAGTCGCCGCTGCCGGAGCTGCGGGTGCAGTACGCCGACTACGCGGTGTGGCAGCGCGAGCAGCTGGCGGGCGAGGTGCTGGATCGGCAGCTCTCGTACTGGCGGGAGCAACTGTCGGGAGCGCCGGACCTGCTGGAGCTGCCCACCGACCACCCCCGCCCGCCGGTGCAGACGTTCCGGGGCGCGTCGGTCCCGGTGGAGCTCTCCCCCGAGCTGCTGGAGCGGTTGCAGGCGCTGGGACGGCGGGAGGGCGCGACGCTGTACATGACGCTGCTGGCCGCCTTCCAGGTGCTGCTGTCGAAGTACAGCGGGAGCGAGGACGTCGTCGTGGGCAGCCCGATCGCCGGGCGGACGAGGAAGGAGGTCGAGGAGCTGATCGGCTTCTTCATCAACACGCTGGTGCTGCGGACCGACGTGTCCGGAGATCCGCGCTTCCGTGAGCTTCTGGGGCGGGTGCGCGAGGTGACGCTGGGCGCGTACGAGCACCAGGAGGTGCCCTTCGAAAGGCTTGTGGCGGAGCTGAGCCCTGAGCGGTCCCTGAGCCACTCGCCGCTCTTCCAGGTGGCGTTCACACTGGACAACGCCCCGGACGCGGGCGGCGGGCTCGCGGGGCTGAGCGCGCAGGGAGTGGGAACTGAGTCCGAGGTCACCAAGTTCGACCTGTCGCTGGGCCTGACGGAGACCGCCCAGGGGCTGCACGGGTGGCTGTCGTACAGCACCGACCTCTTCGAGCGCAGCACGATCGTGCGGATGCTCGGCCATCTGGAGCGGGTGCTGGAGCAGGTCGCCGCGGACGCGGACGTGCGGCTTTCGCGGCTGGAGCTGCTCGGCGAGGCGGAGCGCGCGCTGGTGCTGGGGACGTGGAACCACACGGAGCGCGAAACCTCCGACCCGCCGGCCCACGCGCTCTTCGCCGAGTGGGCGCGCCGCGCTCCGGAAGCCCTCGCCCTCCTGGACGGCCGGGAGTCCGTGACCTATGGCGCGCTGGACCGGCGTGCGGCGGTCCTCGCCCGGCACCTGCGCGACCTGGGCGTCGGGCCCGAGACCCCGGTAGGCCTGTGCATGGAGCGCACGCCCGAACTGCTGGTGGGGGTGCTGGGGATCTGGAAGGCGGGCGGCGCCTACGTCCCCCTGGATCCGGCCTACCCGGCGGAGCGGCTGGGCTGGAT
>DASQBH010000993.1:0-3981 GCA_035635315.1 Longimicrobium sp. | reverse complement strand
AGTGCGGTTCTGGACCTCACTCCACCCAAAAGGCAAACCGGCGGAGAGCCTGAGCCCTCCGCCGGTCCTGTTCATCTACCGGATCCGTTCAGCCTTGCGACCCTGCAGCTCAGTACATGCCGCCCGTCCGCACTTCGATCCCGCATAGGCCGGTGAATTTTTCGAAATGGCGTCGGTACAAGATGCTACACGATCCTACGCGCCCCAGACCATCAATCCGGCCTTGTTTACAGGTGAAACTCCCGGGTGGCCTTGAGCCCACCTGCGCCTTCAACATTCGCTGCAAGCATCCCTGCGGCGTCGAACTCTGCTCGCCCAACGGCCGGAGGAGGGCTTCGACTCTGGATCCCGACCTAGGGCTTGGGGCGCAAGGATAGATCGCTGGCCCATAGCTCAGCTCCGGCGCCGTCGTCGGTGGCGCCGCAGTACAGCGCGATCGCGATCGTGCGTACCTGGTCAGGGACCACTCCAAGAAGGTTTTCTTCGATCTCCCGGCGGATGTCCAATTCGTAGTCCTTGTAGAGCCGTTCCTTCTCCACGTCAATGTAGTGCACGTTGTTCCCACCGTTCCCACGCCGGGGCACGCCAACGAGCGGGGTGTTGGCAAACGGGTTCTGGACGTAGTTGTAAAAGCTCGTCATTCCAAGAAGCCGGCCGTCTCCGTCCAGGTACTGCAGCATGATCGTCGCGATACCCGTCCCGCTGAAGCCGATCATCGGGCCCTCGTGCGATGAGGCGCGAAACGTTCCGCGGAATACGTAGTCAGATCCGGACACGGGGATCTTCTGCGCGAACAGGAGAGCCCCCTCGCCTTCGTAGGTAAGGTGAAGCGCGAACCCCGAACGCGCGTCCGCGAATGATGCGATTTCGTTGGTGCCTTTGCCCCTCGCCCCTTCCACGGAGCGAGTCCATTCTGCAAAGCGGTTCTGGAATCCTCCGTTCTGAACCAGGTTCCCCGTATCGTCCACAGGAGGGGGGCGGTACACGGAATCGATGATCGCCGGGGCCGGGGGTGGCGGGGCGACCGGTGCGGCGGGTGAATCGGGAGAGGAGGGCTGCCGGCTCCGGGACGAGTCGGAGCCAGGGACGTTTTCCCTCGCGATCCGCGAATCCGTTTCGGGAGGGCGAGGCAGATAGACAGCCGCGGCCAGGGCAGCACCCGCAATTCCCACCGCACCGACGACGAGCTTTGTCCGACCCCTTCGCACCAGCACGATCCGCTTTGGATTCACGCCGGGACGGACCACCAGGCGAGGGCAATCGCGCTCGGCGAAATGCGAAAGCGCCAGCGCCGCACGTGCCTGATCGAACGCAGCCTGGATCGAATGCCCGAACCCGACGGCCCTGTAGAAGCTCGCCCCAAAGGTGATCGCGGCCTCGTCGGAGATGGCGCCCGACGTGCCGATGGTGCACCCGACAACCTTCGCGATCGCCTCCGCCTGCGGAAGCGAAAAGCAGGCATTGAGCACCACCAGGCGGATGTCGCCGCGGAACGCCTGGAACAGTTGCGAGAGCGCGACCTCGTCCACGTAGTGCGGACGGAGACCCTGCGGATCCACCAGCATCAGTCCCCGGCTTCCGCCGTGTCCGCTGAAGTGGACCACCTGCGGCTGCGTCTCACTCAGAGCTTGCACCAGGTCGTCCGGACGGGCGGCCAGATGGTAGTCGAAGGCAAGTGCGTCGCGATGCTCGGCCGCACGCACCTTGATCCGGATTTCGCGCACGTCTTCGTCCAGCAGCAGCCGGGGTTCGCGGCCGTCCGGCGGACGCGAAAGCGGGTCGGCAGCAAAGAAAAGGACTTTGACCTTGCTCATGATCACAATGGAGGGATGAGAGATCCGCCATTGAACGCTAATTCGGTCGCCACCGGACGGTGGCGGGGATCGCTGCCGTCGCGATAGAAGCAGGGACTGCGGTGGGGCAACTACGGGATGGCCATTCAGTGGCCCTTCAACTTCAATTCCGCGGCGGGGATGTGCAACCCTCTCGATGACCGCCTCTCGCCGGCACGCTCCCGTACGCCCTGAAAATTCCCCTCCCCGTCCCAAACGACGAAACCGGCGAAGAGCCCGAGGGCCTCCGCCGGTCCGTTCATCCACCAAACCCGCTCAGCCTTGCGGCCGCGCGGCTCAGTACATGTCACCCATGCCGCCGCCGCCCGGCATGGCGGGGGGCGCCGCCCTTGGGCTCGGGCTTCTCCGTGACCACCGCCTCAGTGGTTAGCAGCAGGCCGGCAGGCCCCACGGACTCGTCTTTGAGGGCGTCATCCACCGTAGCCTGCAGCCTGACGGTCCTTTTGTGCCATGTTGAATAAATGTACAACACTCTGCGGCACTTGCGACGCTCATTTGGCATGGCTATCGTTCGGCGCGTCGGGCAACTCCGACGAGGAAAAATGCGAGAAAAACATGAATCCTCCGTAGCCGTACACGGCTCATGAAAGGAGCGCCCTGCGTATTCCGGTTCGCGCCCGAAACCAGACATCCTACTTCCTTCCCGCAGACAGCAAGCAGCAACCCCATGAACAACCTTCGCAGGATGGCAACGGCCTTCGCGCTGTGCCTCACGGCCACCGCCTGCGCCGACCTCACGCAGCCGTCGGGGGTCCCGGCGCCAGCCGACGCCGCGCGATCCGCCCCCGACCTCGCGACGGCCGCCGTAGCCACCCTGATATCCGACCGCGGCAAGCCGTACCAGCTCTTCATCCCGGATGCCACGCGCCAGGAGAGCAGCGCAATCGTGGAGTTCATGCAGGACGGCACCACGGCGCGCTACCGCTTCGAGCGTTCGGAACAGGGCTGGACGTTGGCCGAGCACCTGGGCACGAGCGGCGATGAGCCGCGCCCGACCGCCGGACCTGTGCTGGATCGGACCCACAAGGGGGGGAGCACCCTTCCGGGCACCCCGAACTTCGCGGTTGTCGTCTATGCGAATACAGACGGCACCTGGCCCGACAGCTCCTTCCTTCAGCCCGTCAAGTATTCGTACAGCGGCTCTCCCGCGAGATGGACGCAGAGCGGGCAGGTGGTGTCGGGTTTCTATGAGCAGCTCAAGGACGTGAAGCGGGCCCGGTTCCTGGGCGGCGCTCCCCTCCGCTGGAGCACGAACGACAGCGTGTTCACGGTTACCCAGCATACGAAGTGGGTGTACGGCGACGACACCGGGCAGCAGGGCGAGTGCCTGCTCCAGCAGGTCGCCTACGACACCCCGTGCTATCCCGTCGCACGCCGCTATGGATTGGGCTGGGTTGACGCCTACTACAGCATCGAGGTGGATCGCCGCATTCCTACCTCCGTGGCGATTTCGCCGTCGGCCCCCATCGCGCTGTCGCCGGGCCAGGGCGTTCAGCTTTCGGCCACGGTGCGCGACCAGCACGGTGCGACGTTCACGCCCACGGTCACCTGGACGTCCAGCAACCCGGCCGTGGCGACGGTTTCCGCGAGCGGATACGTGAACGTCATCGGCATCGGCAGCGCTACGGTTACCGCGGCGGCCGGCACGGTCTCGGCGACGGTTTCCGTGACGGGACGCTACAACGTGACCCTCAGCGCTCCATACTCGGTGTACAACGATTGGGCAACCGTCACGGCGAGCATGCTGCCGTCGGGGAGCTACCACTACAGCTGGACGGAAGAGCGCTGCGACTACAGCACCAACGTGCCCACCTGCAGCACCTGGGTAACGATGTCGTCGGGCCAGGACCTCACTTCCGTGCAAACGCACGTGAGCCGGTACGACGCCGAGGTCATCATCAAGGTCGTCGTCCGCCACACGGCCGGCGGTCCGATCCTGGATCAACAGGGGATCCGGATCATCGGCGCGGGTGAGCCCCCTCCGGGCGGTGGCGGGACCTGCACCTCCCGCATCTGCCCCTGATCGCGACGGACATCCCCGCACGGTGGGACCGCGAAAGCAGCCTGAACGCACCAACGCCCGCAGGGAGGTCCCCTGCGGGCGTTGGGTATGGAATCCGGAGTTATC
>DASQBH010000992.1:0-9721 GCA_035635315.1 Longimicrobium sp. | reverse complement strand
GGGCTACAACAACCTGGGAAGCATGTTCGGACAGCAGGGCGACCACGTGCTGGCCCTGCGCTTTCTGTTCAAGGCCCTGCGGATCTGGGCCCGGATCTTCGGAAAGAAGCATCCGGACTGCGCGACGGCGTACAGCAACATCGCCAGTGAGTTCGGCAGTGCGGGGGATCACGACCGCCAGTTGAGATATCTGCGCCGGACGCTGCAGATCCGCCGGGCTCTCTTCGGTGACGATCATCCCGACACCGCGACCGCATACGAAAAGTTGGGAGTGGCGTACCGGCAAATGGACGACCACCTCCAGGCGCTGCGCTACGGGAGAAAGGCGCTCTCCGTCCGCAGAAGGCGACTGGGAGATCTGCACCCCGACACGGCGACCTCGTACAGCAACGTCGGCCTGACGTACCAGAGCATCGGCAGGTTTGACCGGGCACAGCAATACCTGGAGCATGCGGTGGGCCTGCGGCAGGAACTGTTCGGATGGGGAAATCGTCTCACCACCCTTTCCGCGAGCCACCTCGTGCACAACCTGGTCACGCTCGGACAACGCCGGTACGCGGCGGAACTGCTGGACCGATTTCTTCGTGAGCTGCCTGGCGACCATCCTGACGTCGGGGCGCTGCGGCAACTCCGCCTGGGTCTTCTCGTCTGAGGCTGAGGGAACGGAACGATGTGCCCGTCCAGTCCTCCGGAGCCTGAAGGAGGAGCCGCTCGGTGGATGGGGTGCGGGAGCTTGCCGCGAAGGCGGGTGGAGACGCCGTTCTCCAGAAGGGGATAAAGTACCACGCGATGAGCCCGCGTGGTCAGGGCGCTGTCCGACGCCGTGCTCAGACCGCGAATCCGTAACAGCGCCTTTTCGGACATAGCGGTTTTCCCGCTCCGCCAGGCGCACGCCGCGGCTCGCCATGAGGCGGCGGGTGCGGCGTAATACCGAATTCCGAAAAAAATTCCGTTTGACGCGGGAAGAAGCGGACGAACAAAGGGAGGGCCGGGTGATGCCCCCATCCTCACCCTATCTCGTTTCGTCTGCGTTCTCCGCGTGATTGTTTACGAACTCGCCAGAAAAGCTTCCCGATGGATCGGGTGCGCTTGCCGGTGCCGATCGCCTCCGGCCCCTTCGCCGTGCGCAATGTAGAGAAATCCATCCCGTGCAGTGTAGCACCTTTTCCGGCACTATTGATATGGTCGGCTGCGGAACCCGCTGTTCACGTACCGCCACGGCTGCATCCGCTCCCATCCAGGGCTGGGCATCGTGACGGCGTACGCTCGTGGGTGCGGCGCGCGGTGGAACCACGGCAGCTCCCGCCCCAGCCGTGCCTGCAGGACTGTACCGCCGCCGAGCGGCTGTCCGGCGTCTTCACCCCCGATCAGCGTACGCGTGCACTGACGCTGGCCGGCCGATCCACAGGCCTGCGACGCGACTGGAGGTAACCTGTGTCCAGGCCGCACCTTGCGGCGGAGAGGGGGGCGAGCGGACTTTCACGGACGCTGGCGTCTATCGGCTGCCCTCCACCACCTGGCACCCCGCTCCAGGAATGTGTGATCGGCTCGGCAAAAGCGTAACGGCGGAAACCGAGCGGGTGATTGACAGGCACTGCCGGCCCCCCGCATTATGCCTTTCATCAATTGAGAGAAGGTCGGAAGATGTACGCCGGATGCCTGCCGGGAAATCGGGTTTTCGTGGAGATGCATCTGTTTTCACGGTACGAATTTCGGCAGATTGGCGAACGGCGCGGAACTCCGGTTTCCGGCGGCGTGTAGCTGAACCGTAGCCGGGCGCCGGGCATCCGGAATCCGCACGATTGTTTCGCGGCCGGGCAATCCCGGTAGCAGTCCCGTGGTCCAGACGCTGCGCTGCACAACTGGAATTCGCGAAAAATCCGGCTTCGCATCCCGTTGACAGGTTACGCCGTTTTACGCATTATCCGAGACCTCCGCTACGACAGAAGTTCGGAAGATGCGCGTCGGACGCACGCCCGGCACACCAAGCCTTCCATAAAGACGTACCGGTTGCCTCGCCGGAGCCCCGGCCACGATCGCAAATGGCCGTGAACTCCAGATTTTGCCTGCGTCCGGCTTTACGCAGGCGGCTTTGGACACCCTCAATTCAGGACGCTGCCGCCGACCGGACACCCGGCGGCAGCTCCACTGGCCAGCGGAGCGCTGCGCACGGCAGAATCCGCGGAACGGCTCCGCATGTTCCGCATTTTGGCCGGTGCTAATAGTTTAGCGGGTTCGAAAATAAAATTTCGGGATCTGTACGCCGAAAGCTTGCCGGCGAAGACCGGTCTTCCGTAAAGACGTATCGATCGCCTTCTCCAGCTCCGGCCCGGGAAAAAACGCCGCTCATCCGGCGATCTGAAAAGGCCACCGAAGCCACGATTCCTTCACGATGTGGCCGTAAGTGGTCTCTTTGGAGCATCCGACGCCCGACCGCAGGCACTTCTCCGGTCGGAACAAGCGCAAATGGTTGTTGCAACACGGTTTGGTGTCCAACCTCGCCAGCGGTTCCATCGTACAGACGCAGCACTGCGCACCAAGGAGCGCCCGTGAAACTGGGAGAGGTTCTCGATCTTGAGCGGGAGCGGCGGGGGCTGAGCCCCGCCGAGGCGGCGGGCCGGCTGGGCATTGGCGCCGACGAATACGAGGCGCTGGAGCGCGGCGCGTCCGAGGCGGAGACCTGGGGGCCGCTGCTGGCCGAGATCGCCATCCACCTGGGCGTGCCCACCGCGCGGCTCGTCTCCGGCTCCGGCCGCGCCGCCGACGCGCGGGCGGGCGAGGTGGGCAGCCTGATCCGCACGCACCGCGAGCAGCGGGGGCGCTCCACCGAAGGCGTGGCCGCCGCGCTGGGGCTGTCGGCCGAGGACTACGCGGCGGTCGAGGCCGGCGGAACGCCGCTGGAAACGTGGGGACCGCGGCTGCTGGCCTTTGCCGAGATGATCGGCGAGCCGGTGTTCGACCTGTTCTATCCCGGCGGCATCGCGCTCGCCGCGCTCGACGCGGAGGTCCTGCGGCGGGAGCGGCTGGCGGGTGTGGCGTCCGAAACGACGGAGGAAGAAGCGTGGCAGAGCAGTCTGTGATCGAGGCGGCAAAGGCCGGCGACGCCGCGGCCGTGGAGCGCGCCCTCCTGGCCGGCGGCGCCGTGGACGAGCGCGACGAGCAGGGGTGGACGGCGCTGTGCTGGGCCGCCGGCGCCGGCCAGGCCGCCCTGGCGCGCCTGCTGATCGACCGCGGCGCCGACGTGACGCTGACGGGGACGGACGGCCGCACGCCGCTGATGATCGCCCGGGCGGCCAGCCGCGCCGAGGTGGCCGACGTCCTGGCGGCCGCGGAAAAGGCGCGCGGGGTGTGGCAGGACCCGGCCGGGACGCGCCGGCACTGCAAGGGGTACCGCGTGGCCGAGCTTCGCGGCTTCGACGGCTGGTCCACGGGCCAGGACGCCGTATCGGACGAGGACGTCGTCTACCTGCACCAGGACTTTACCGTCACGCGGTCCATCTGGCCGGGCGAGCAGGTGGTCTTTGCCGGCGGCACGCCCGAGTGGCGCGGCTACTGTGAGAGCACGCTGGGATTCGGCCGTGCCGCGGAGCCGGTCTGAGCGCATCCTCCCCACGCCCTGCCGCGGCGGGGCGATCCTTTACACTCCGTTTCGGCGCCTGGGTCGAAGACCGCTCCAGCGACGTGGCATAACCCGGGCACCGGCGAACCACCCCACATGTCTACCACACTCTCTGACGGCGACCTTACGGTCCTCGCCGGCGCCGACGTGGCCGCCGCCCTGGACGGCTGCGAGGCGGAGATCCTGGACGCGGTGAGCGCCGCCTACCAGGCGCACAGCCTGGGCGAGACCTCGCTGCCGCACTCCACCTTCCTGCGCTTTCCGCATGGCCCCCGCGACCGCATCATCGCGCTTCCCGCGTACCTGGGCGGCGAAAAGCCGGTGGCGGGGGTGAAGTGGATCGCGTCGTTTCCGGGCAACCTGCAGCGCGACCTGCCCCGCGCGTCGGCGGTGATGGTGCTGAACTCGGCCGAGACCGGGCGCGCCGAGACGATCCTGGAGGCGTCGACGATCAGCGCCAAGCGCACCGCGGCCAGCGCCGCGCTGGCGGCCCAGCGCCTGTGCGCCCCGGGCCAGGCCAACCCCACGGGGGTGATCGGGTGCGGCCCCATCAACCTGGAGGTCGTGCGCTTCCTGGCGGCCGCCGGCGTCGGTTCGGTGCACTTTCGCGCCTTTGACCTGGACGCCGACCGCGCCCGCCAGTTCGCGGAGCGCTGTCGCGGCGAGGTGCCCGGAGTGGAGGTGGAGGTCGTCGATACGCTGGACGAGGTGCTCCGCAGCTGTCCGCTCGTTTCGCTGGCCACCACCGCCGCCGTGCCGCACATCTCCGACCTTTCCGCCTGTCCCCCGGGCGCCGTGATCCTGCACGTCTCCCTGCGCGACCTGTCCCCCGAGATCATCCTGGACGCCTACAACGTGGTCGATGACGTCGACCACGTGAACCGCGCCGAGACCTCCATCCACCTGGCCTCGAAGGCGGCCGGGAACGTGGACTTCGTGCACTGCACGCTGGGCGACCTGCTGCTGGGCCGCGACGTGCCGCCCCGCGACCCCGCGCGCCTGACGGTCTTCAGCCCCTTTGGCCTGGGGATGCTGGACCTGGCCGTGGCGCAGCTGGCCCGGTCGCGGTCGGCCGGGCGCGGGGTGACCGTCCCCGGGTTCAGCGCCACCTGAGATCATCCATGGTCATCCAGTACGTGCTCGGCCTGCTGGTGGCGGTTGTCCTGGCGGGCGGACCCGGTGCGGCCCCGGAGCCGGCGGACCTGCACGTCACCCAGCCCCACCTGGTGGCGCTCTGCCTGGACGGGGAGCCCGTGGACGCCGACCAGCGGCGGTGGCGGGTGGAGGCGGGCGAGCACACGCTGGCGTTCACGATGCGCAACGACCCGCGCTGGCCCGGCGCCGACGCGGGCGAGCGCCCCGGTCAGGCGGTGATCCGCTTTCGCGCGGAGGCCGGGCACCGCTACGAAGTGGAGACCCGCGCCGGCGAGCTGACCTACGCACGACGCGTGTGGCAGGAGCGCGAATGGAAGCCCGTGGTGCGCGACCGCGGCACCGACGCGCTGGTCAGCAGCGAGCCGGCCTGGGTGGCGGCCGGCACCAACCCCTGTCGGTGATCCCCATCGACCATTCCGAACCTCGCGGAGAAGACGATGCCCGAAGCAGGAAGTGAAGACGTGCGGCCGTACCTCGTGGTGGTGAACGACGAGGAGCAGTACTCCGTCTGGCTGGCGGAGCGTGAGCTGCCCACGGGGTGGAAGGCCGTGGGCAAAAGCGGTACGAAGGACGAGTGCCTGCAGCACATCGGCGAGGTCTGGACCGACATGCGCCCGCTCAGCCTGCGCAACACGATGACCGGGACCGCCGCCGCCTCCTAGCGATTCACCCGCGCGGCCGGAGCCTCGTCACGCCCGGCGCGCAACGACCCGAGACCCATGTTTCACGCCACGACCGCCCCCGTGGACGCCACCCCGCTGTGGCTTCCCTATCGCCGCCCTCGCCCCGACGCGGCGCTGCGCCTGTTCTGCTTTCCCTACGCAGGCGGCCTGGCGTCCGCGTTTCGTGCCTGGCAGAACGACGCGCCGGAGGCCGTGGACGTGTGCGCCGTTCAGCTGCCGGGGCGTGAGACGCACTGGACGCAGCCGCCCTTCACCTCCCTCCCGCGGCTGCTGGACGCGCTGGAGGAGGTGCTGGAGCCGCTGATGGACCGGCCGTACGCCCTGGCGGGGCACAGCATGGGGGGGACGATTGCCTACGAGCTCGCGCGGCGGCTGCAGTCGCGCCGGCCGCCGGTGCACCTCTTCGTCTCGGGCACGCGGGCGCCGCACCTGCCCGATCCCCGCGGGCCCCGCCACGCGCTGCCGCACGACGCGCTGGTGCAGGAGCTTCGCGAGATCGGCGGAACGCCCCCCGAGGTGCTGGAGCACAGGGAGCTGATGGAGATGGTGCTTCCCCTGGTGCGGGCGGACCTGGAGCTGAACGACACCCACGTGCACGTCCCCGGTCCCCCTCTGGAGGTCCCCCTCACGGCGTTCGGCGGGGTGCACGACCCCATCGTGCCGGCCGAGGCGGTGGAGGGCTGGCGCGCCTACACCAGCGGCGGCTTTCGCCTGCGCATGTTCGAGGGCGACCACTTCTTCATCCATTCGCACCACGCCGATCTCCTGGGCGCGGTGCTGTCTGATCTGAACGGCCATTGCCGCGGCGCCGGCCGCCCGGCGGACCTACTGGAAGCGCGCATTCGATGATCGAGCAGAGCAGCGTGGTCGACGTGGTCGGAGCGCGGGTGGCCGAGCGCCCCGACCAGACCGTCTACACGTTCGTTGACGATAGCGGGGACGAAGCGGCGAGCGTCAGCTGGCGCGACCTGGACCGCAGGGCGCGCGCGATCGGGGCCCGCCTGCAGGCGGCGGACGCCGGCGGCGAGCGGGCGATCCTCGTCTACCCTCCGGGCATCGACTTCATCACCGCATTCCTGGGCTGCCTGTACGGCGGCACGGTGGCGGTTCCCGTGCATCCGCCCCGGCGCGGCAAGCCCGACCCGCGGCTGGCCGCCATCGTGGCCGACGCGCGGCCCCGGCTGGCGCTCACCACCTCGGGGATGCGCGAGCAGGTGGAAGCGTGGGCCGCGCAGGTGCCGGGCTCCGTGCTGGTCATCACGACGGACGACCTGCCGGACGCGGACGACGGGTGGCAGCCGGTGCGGCCGGCGCCCGAGAGCCTTGCGTTCCTCCAGTACACCTCCGGCTCCACCGCCACGCCCAAGGGCGTGATGGTGACGCACGGCAACCTGCTGCACAACGAAGAGGCGATCCGCCGCGCGTTCGGGCAGTCGGAGTCGTCCGTCATCGTCAGCTGGCTCCCGCTGTACCACGACATGGGGCTTATCGGCGGCATCCTGCAGCCGCTGTACGCCGGCGGCCGGTGCGTGCTGATGTCGCCGCTCACCTTTCTCCAGACGCCCCTGCGCTGGCTGGAGACGATCGCGCGCTACCGGGGGACCACCAGCGGCGGGCCCAACTTCGCCTACGAGCTGTGCCTGCGTAAGATCGGCCCGGAAGAGATCGCGCGGCTGGACCTGTCCAGCTGGACGGTGGCCTTCAACGGGGCCGAGCCGGTGCGCGCCGAGACGCTGCGCCGCTTTGCGGAGGCGTTCGCGCCCGCGGGCTTCGACGGCGCCGCCTTTCGCCCCTGCTACGGCCTGGCCGAGGCCACGCTGCTGGTGACCACGCACCGCCCGGGACGGCCGACGACGGCGACCGTGTCGGTGGCCGGGCTGGAGCGCGGCGAGGCAGCCGCCGTCGACGGGTCGGCGGACGAGGCGGCGCGGACGCTGGTGAGCTGCGGGGTGACGGAGACGGAGCACCGGGTGGTGATCGTCGATCCCGAGACCAGGCGGGCGTCGGCGCCGGGGCGGGTGGGCGAGATCTGGGTGTCGGGGCCCAGCGTGGCCGCGGGGTACTGGAACCGCCCGGAGGTGAGCGAAGAGGTGTTCCGCGCCCGCCTGGCGGAGGGCGGCGACGCGTCGACGTTCCTGCGCACGGGCGACCTGGGCTTCGTCCGCGGCGGCGACCTGTACGTGGCCGGGCGGGTGAAGGACCTGATCATCGTCCGCGGCCGCAACTTCCATCCGCACGACATCGAGCTGACGGCGGAAAAGGCGCACGCGTCCGTGCGCCCCGGCTCCACCGCCGCGTTCGCGCTGGAGGTGGAGGGCGAGGAGCGGGTGGTGGTGGCGTGCGAGATCGAGCGCCACCCGCAGGACGACGCGCGCACCATCGCCGAGGCCGTGCGCCGCGCCGTCAGCGACGAGCACCAGCTGGCCGCGCACGACGTCGTTCTCCTGCGCGCCGGCACCCTGCCCAAGACGTCGAGCGGCAAGATCCGCCGGCACGCGTGCCGCCAGTCGTACACGGCGGGCGAGTGGAAGCAGGTGGCCAGCACCCGCGCCGCCGCCGCGCCGGCCGAGGCGCGCCCGGCGGCGGCCGCCGCGAGCGGGATCCTGGCCCTGGTCCGCGACCTGGACGGCGACGCGCGGCTGGCGGTGATCGCGTCGCTCTGCCGGCGCGAGGTGGCGCGGGTGGCGCGCGTGGACACGTCGGCCATCGACCCGGGCGAGAGCCTGACGCGGCTGGGCGTGGAGTCGCTGGGCGCCGTGGAGCTGATGCACACGGTGGAGCGCGAGCTGGGGATCTCCCTGCCGCTGGGCGACCTGCTGCGCGGACCCTCGCTTAACGAGCTGGCGCAGATCATCGTCCGGCAGCTGGAGTCGCCGGCGGACCGGCCGCTTCCCCGGCAGAGCGCGGCGGAGGTGCCGACGGAGTACCCGCTGTCGTACGGCCAGCGCGCGCTGCTCTTCGTGCAGCGGCTGGCGCCGGCGAGCGGGGCGTACAACGTGGCGGCCGCGGCGCGGGTGCGCTCGGAGCTGGACGTGGCGGCGCTTCGCCGCGCGTGCGTGGGGCTGGTGGCGCGCCACGCGGCGCTGCGCAGCACCTTCCACGAGACGTCGGCGGACGCCGTCCAGCGCGTGGCGCAGACGGCGGCGATCGACTTCCGGGTGGAGGACGCGGCGGGGTGTACGGACGCCGAGCTCGCCGCGCGCCTGGCCGCCGAAGCCGACCGGCCTTTCGACCTGGAACGGGGACCCCTGTTCCGGGTGGTTCTTTTCCAGGACGCGGCGGGCGGATACCGGCTGCTGGTGGTGGTGCACCACATCGTCACCGACTTCTGGTCGATGCGGGTGCTGCTGCGCGAGCTGGCGGCGCTGTACGGCGAAGAGCGCGGCGGCGCGCCCGCGGAGCTGGCGCCGCTGCCGCTGGCGTTCGCCGACCACGTGGCGGCGGAGCGCGACCGGCTGGACGGGCCCGAGGGGGAGCGGCTCTGGGCGTACTGGAGCGAGCAGCTGCGCGGCGCGCCGCTGGAGCTGGAGCTGGCGACGGACCGGCCCCGCGGCCGCGTGCAGGGCTTCCGCGGCGCGTCGGAGTTCCTGCGCCTTTCCCCGGAGCTTTCGGAGGCGGTCCGCGGGCTGGCCCGCAGCCGCGGGGTGACGGCGCACGCGGTGCTGCTGGCGGCGTACCAGGTGATCCTGCACCGCTACTCGGGGCAGCGCGACCTGCTGGTGGGCGTTCCCGCGGCGGGGCGCACGGGGCCGGAGTGGGCCGGCGTGGCCGGCTACTTCGTGAACCCGCTCCCCATCCGCGCGCGCTTCGACGCCGATCCCCGCTTTGGCGAGGTGGTGGCGCAGGCGCAGGCGGCGACGGTCTCGGCGCTGGAGCACCAGTCGTATCCGTTCCCCCTGATCGCCCAGCGCCTGCAGCCGGAGCGCGATGCCGCCCGGCCGCCGCTGGTGCAGGCGGTGTTCACCTGGCACGCGCCGGACGCCTCGCCCGACGGCTCGCTGGGCGCGTTCGCGCTGGGCGAGGCCGGTGAGGTGGCGCGGCTGGGCGGGCTGGAGCTGGAGTCGGTGCGGCTGGAGCGCGGCACCGCCTCGTTCGACCTGTCGCTGCACATGAGCGAGGTGGGCGGGTCGCTGCTCGCCAACCTGCAGTACGACGCCGACCTCTTTGAGCGCGCCACGGCCGCCGGGCTCCTCCAGCACCTGGGGCAGCTGCTGGCGGAGGTGACGGCCGACCCGGAGCAGCGGACGGGCGACATCGACTTCCT
>DASQBH010000991.1:0-2959 GCA_035635315.1 Longimicrobium sp. | reverse complement strand
CGCGTTGGCGGCCGGCTCGCCGTCCACCGCCGCCTGCGGCGAGGTGGGGGCTTCCGCGCACGCGGCCAGGGTTGCGGAGGCGATCAGTGAGGCGAGGGTACGCTTGTGCATCTGCGTGCTTCCTGTGCAAAGGCCTGGGGGGACCGCTCTGCGACGCATCCGGAACGACTCCGGCGGACGGGCAGCCCACGCCCCTCCGCCGGCCCTGTCTCTTACGGCTGCGGCGCGTCCTGGCCCGCCAGCATCGCCTCGATGCGCTCCAGCCGCGCGCGCATCTCGGCGTTCTCCTGCTCCAGCTGGGTGTTGCGCTGTTCCAGTGCCTGGATGCGGGCGTCCTGGTCCGCGGTGCGGCGCTCCAGCGCCTGCGCCGCCGCCAGCGCCACGCCGTCCGCGTCCACCGTGCCGATGGTGACCTCGTCGTTGCCCAGCCCGAATGCGGCGCGGAAGTCCTGCGCCGTGGGGCCCAGGTGGCGAATGTCCTCGCCGTCCGCCCTGTAGCTCCAGGTGGTGATGGGCATCGAGCGCAGCCGCGCCAGCACGTCCTCGCCCGACACGCTCTGGAACAGGTGCTTGCGGTTCACGTCCGATGTGTTGGTCCAGACGCCCGATGTAGACAGGTACGCGCCGGTGCTGGTGCTGATCACGGCGTTGGACTGCCCCCAGTTGCTGACGGAGGCGCCGGACTGGATGGTCACGCCGGTGCTCAGGTTGCTGCTGGTAAAGACGCGGAAGCCGCCCGAGACGCGCCAGTTGGCCGAGTGGTTCACCCCGGCGCGCAGCGTGTCGACACTGGAGCGGTCGGAGAACACGAACGAGCCCGACCGCGCGTTGGTGTGTGCGTGGTAGCCCAGCGCCACCGACGACGCGCCCGAGGCCGTGTTGTCTTCGCCCGCGGCAAAGGAGGTGACCTGCGCCGCCGTGCTGCGCAGGCCGAACGCCGTGGCGTTGGCGGCACTGGCGCGCACGTCCTGGCCAATGGCCACGGAGTATTCGCCGATGTTGGCCGCGTCCCACTGCGTGCCGCTGATGCCGCCGGCGCGGAACGCCGCCTTGTTGGGATACCACATCATCCGCGTCCCCGCGCCCTCCGCGGGAATGTTGTCTCCGTCGCCGTCGCCGTCATAGACGCCGCCAAAGAGCGCGCCGCCATCCACGTTCACGCGGAACAGCCCCATGCCGCCGCTGCTCACCGCAAACGCCGAATCGGGCTGCGCGGCGGCGGGAGAGGCCAGGGCCAGCAGCCCGGCGGCGATCAGCGCGGTGCGAGTCATCGTATTCATCAGATTGGTCTCGTGTCAGCGGTCAGGGGATGGAGATGGAGAGCGCCGAGTCGGCGACGGTCAGGCTGCCGGTCACCGACACCGCGCCGGTGGCCTTGGTACCGCCCTGCAGCGCTGTGCTTCCGGTGACGAACAGCGAGGAGATGGTGCCCTTGAGCAGTGCCCCCGTGCCGCTCATGGTGACGGAGCCGCTGCCGCTGATGGGGCCCGAGGCATCCAGGTTCGCTCCAACCTCGAGATCGAACGTCGCCAGCCCGAGCGTGCTTCCGCTGGCCACGCGCAAGGCGAGAACGCTGGTGTCCGCCGTGAGCACGGGCATGTTGGGAACCCCCGACGGGATCTGCACCACCGAAGTGGCTCCGGGCACCGATGCGGGGTTCCAGTTGCCCGGGGTCAACCAGTTGCTGCTGGTGGCGCCGGTCCACACCGCGTCAAGCCCGTTGCCGCTCTCGTCCACCTGGGAGCCCAGCACGTACACCTTGAAGGTGAACGTCGAGGCGCCGTTCAGCGCAAACTGCCAGGGCAGCGGGTCGGAGACCTGATAGGTCGTGAGGATCTGGTCGTACAGGAAGTACGGCTGGGCGGGCCCGGTGACCATGGTGTCGCCGGTGGCGTTGGCCACCTCAACGCCGTTGCTGGGCTCTTCGGCAAAGAAGACGATCACGCCGGTGGTGTCGACGCCGTTGGTGGTGCCCAGCGGCTCCGCCAGCAGGTTCTGCACGGTCACGTACATCTGCAGCGTGTCGTTGGTGACCGTGTTCCCGTAGTTCGACAGCTTCACGAACTTGTCCTGCCCGCCCACCAGGCGCGTGGTGCGGATGGCGGAGCCGGCAAGCACGTCCTCGGGATACGAGCAGGCCATGGTCCCGGCCGGCACGTTCACGCGGCACTCGATCGTAGCCAGCGGGACGGCCTCAGGCTTTACCGTTGTGCCCACCGGGTTGTCGGTGCAGGCCGCGGCCAGCACGAGCACAATGGGAACGACCCCCCGGAAGGGGTGGCGCGGGGTTTTGCTAGTCATGAGGGGAGAACTGGGCCGGGTGGAAACGCGCAGAAGGATCGCGGCTGGAACTTAATGTGGTAGCAAGCCGAGGTAAAGGAAATTTTTCACCAACCTTGAACGAAGCCGATCCGGTTAACATCGGTAAACTAAAATTCATCTGACGGGCGGCGTTACAGGTTGCAGGGTTGACGTGCCATTCACGATGGTTTACATCTGTAAACCATGAGCGACGACATCAAGAGCCGCATCGTGGCGGCGGCCCGGGCGCTGTACTTCGAGCGCGGTCCCGAGGCGGTGACCATGCGGGCCGTGGCAGAGCGGGTGGGGGTCACGGCTACGGCGCTGTACCGCCACTTCGCGGACAAGGAGGCCCTGCTCAAGGAGGTGGTGGGAGAGGGCTCCCGGCTGCTGGGGAGCCACCTTTTCCGCGCGCTCGAAGCCCCTACCCCGCTGGAGCGGATGCGCGCTACCGCGCTGGCGTATCTGGACTTTGCCCTGGCGCAGCCGCAGGCGTACCGCGCGCTCTTCGAGCCGGCGGCCGCCGACGGGGACGGCGCCTCGCCGGTGGAGCGTCAGCGCGACGCGGTGAGCCGCTTTCTGCGCGACCGCGTACGCGAAGCGATGGACGCCGGCGCCATCGCCCCGGGAGACCCCGACGGAGCCGCGATGACCCTGT
>DASQBH010000990.1:0-3485 GCA_035635315.1 Longimicrobium sp. | reverse complement strand
CGTACTCGATCGGGTGGTCCTCCACGTGGACGGCCAGGCGCTTGACGGAGGGGTCCAGGCTGGGCCCCTTGGGGACCGCCCAGCTCTTCAGCACGCCGTCCAGCTCCAGCCTGAAGTCGTAGTGCAGGTGGCTGGCGGCGTGCTTCTGAATGCAGAAGGAGAGCACGTCCCCCTGGGGGTGGACGTGCCCTTCCGGTTCAGTGGTGACGCGAAAGTTGCGCTTTCGCTTGTATTCGTCGAGGCCCATGCGGAAGCGGTCGTTCAGGCGGTCTTGCGCTGCTTGGCGCGCGGCTTGGAGGCGGCCACGGCGGGGCGCGGCGCGGGCTTGGCGATCGGCTCGCCGGCGGGCTTGCCGGATCCCCGGGCAGCCGGCCGGGCGGGCTTTGCGGGCGCCTCGTCTTCCCAGGGCAGCACGTCGTCCATCGTGGGCGCGGGGGCGGCCTTCGCGGCCTTTCCGGCCGGCCGAACGGGCTTCGCCGGCCTGGCGGGCGCTTCGTCATCCCACGGGAACGCGTCGTCGCCCTTGGCGGCCGCGGGGGCGGGCTCCGGCTCGGCCTTCGCCTTCTTCGGCTTCCTGGCCGCGGGGGCGCGCTCGGTGTCGGCGGCGATGCGCTCGCCGCGGCCGGTGGCCTCCACGCTGCGCTTGAGCAGGGCCATGATGTCGATCACATCGCCCTTTTCGCCGGTCTCGATCTCTTCCACCGGCGTCTCGTCCGGCGCGTTGGTGTTGCCGCTCTCGATGCGCTGCTGGATGAGCTGCATCAGGTCGTCGCGGTAGGTGTCCTGGTACCGCGACGGATCCCACTCCGTCGTCATCCCCTCGACGAGGCGCTCGGCCATCTCCAGCTCGCGCTCGTTCACACCCAGGTCCTTGAGCTCGCCGTGGGGCACGTCCAGGTCGTCGGTGGCGCGGATCTCGTGCGGGTAGCGCAGGATCTCCAGCACCAGCACGTCGCCCTGGGGCACCACGGCGGACAGGTACTCGCGGGAGCGGATGACCACCTTGGCGATCCCCACCTTGCGGGTGCGCTTGAGCGCCTCGCGCAGCAGGGCATAGCCCTTCTTGTTCTTGGTGGTGGGCACCAGGTAGTACGGCTTGTCCAGGTAGACCGGCTCGATGTCGTCCAGGTCCACGAAGTCGGTGATCTCGACGGTCTGCGTCTTTTCGGGGTTGGCGCGCTTGAGGTCCTCGTCGCTCAGCACGACGTACTGGCCGCTCTCGTACTCGAACGCCTTTACGATCTCGTCGCCGTCGACGTCCTCGCCCGTGTTCTTGTTGTACTTGCGGTAGCCGATGGGCGACATGTTCCGCTTGTCCAGCTGGCGAAAGCTCAGCTCGTCGGGCGAGGCGGCCGAGAACAGGCCGACGGGGATGTGCACGAGCCCGAAGCTGATGCTGCCTTTCCAGATCGCGCGCGCCATGGTGTTGCTCCTGGTGGGGATGCGGCCCCAGGTCCAGTCCCGGTTTTGGCGATGGGATGACTTGGGATGCATCCCAAGCGCAAGCTTCACTCCACTTCGTATAATATGCATTATGTAAACTACAGGATGTGGATAGATGTGGAAAAGCGGGATGGTGCGTGGAGATGTGTGGATTCCCCGCTTTCCAGGCCTGTCGCGTCGCGCCGTACACGTCCCGCCAGGCTGAGGATGGATCGCGGCTGTTGTCGTGCGGCGGCACACGCGAGCGACGGTACCAGGCCCGTCTCGGCTCGCCCAGGGCTGGCCGACGGCTTCAACCGCTTGTGCGGGATGGGCTTGCGTGCGTCGCCTGCCCCGCGCGGAGCGGCTGAAGCCGCGGCTACAAAAGCGGAAAGCCCCGCAAACTGCGCGGGGCTTCACCTGCTCGAGGGCCGGAACGCCGAAAATGGCCCAGGATCGCGTCTGAGTGCCGCGGGACGTGCCGATGGCCTCCCTCAGTCGCGTTCTTGCGTCCTGCGCAATTCTCGAAAGCCGGATTTTCACGGTTTCGGCGTCCGGACCGGACTCGTACTCCGGTCAGGCGCTGCGGGGCGTCTGCGCCCCAGGTGTGTCATTGCGGCGCTGCAAAAACGGCGGATTGTTCGACGAGAGGCCTTCGGATCGGTGCCGGCCTGGTTGCGGACGCGCAGGTGCGAGGGACGCCGCATACCCCTGGGCCGCCGAGTCCGCGCAGGCGGACTTTGTGCCGTTGTAGCCGCGATTTCAATCGCCCCGACGCGGGGCTCGGCGATACGGCAGGGTTCCCGCCCACACGTCGGTCTCCGCCGCGGAGCGCCTACCCCGCCGCCAGGATCCGCCGCGCCTCCTCGGCCATCTCGTCGCGGCCCTGGGAGATGGAGGCGAGCGCCTCGCGCGCCGCGGGGGTGTCGATCTTCGCGATGGCCTGCAGCGCGGCCAGCTTGCCGCGCGTGGCCTTCTTGAGCTGCAGCAGCGAGCGCTTCTGCACCACGGTCAGCAGCGCCGGCAGCGCCTCGCCGGAGCCGATGCGGCCCAGGGCGGCGGCGGCGGAGGCCTGCAGCTCCTCGTCGGCGTCGTTCAGCAGGCGCGCCAGGAACGGCACGGCGGCGGACTCGTCCAGCGTCCCCAGCCCCGCGATGGCTTCGCGGCGCACCAGGCGCTCGGGGTCGTTCAGCAGGTCCACCAGCACGCGCATGGCGCCGCGGCCCCCCTGCGCGGCCGCCGTGCGCGCGGCGTCCACACGGACGGCGGCGTCGCGGTGCGCGGCGGCCTCCGCCGCCCAGCGGCGCGCGACCTCCGGATCGGTGCCGCCCTGCGACGCCAGCTCCAGCAGCGTGCGGGTGCGCAGCGGGTTGGGGTCCTGCACGGCGTGCGCGATCAGCTTGTCCGCCAGCCCCTCCACCCCCATCAGCGCGCGGAAGACGGTCGTCCGCAGCTCGGGGTCGCCGGCGCGGTACAGCAGCCCCTCCAGCATCAGTAGCGCGTCGGCGCCCAGAAAGACGAAGAAGCGCAGGATGCGGTCGCGGTCCTGGCCGCCGTACGGAAGCCGGTCCAGCAGCCGGTGCAGCGTGGCGGTGGTCCCCGCGCGCCGCAGCGCCTGCAGCGCGCTCTCACGAAAGAAGCGGGTGCGGTCCGGGCGCTCGGCCTCGCGCACCAGGGCGTCCAGCAGCTCCACCGCCGGCCCGTGCGCGTCGCTCTTGAGCAGCGTGAGCGCCGTGCGCGCCGCGCTCTCCGCCAGCTCGTCGAAGCGCGTTACGGTGGACGCCTCGTGCAGCAGCCGCGGCAGCTGCTCGGCCTGCTCGTCGCGGTGGTCGGTGGCGCGGAAGAAGTGGTACATGTCGCTGCTGGGCGGCTCCTCGCGCCCGGACGTATCCCCCGCCCTCGCAAAACTGGACGCTCCTCCCGCCTGCCCCGCATCCGTCGCCGTCGCCGTCGCCGCGCCGGGCAGCTCCACCGGTTCGTCGATGAACTCGAACTCCGCCAGCTCCGTGCTCTCCACCGCGTCGTCCCACGTCGCCGGGGCGGAGGCCGCGGCGGCAGGATCC
>DASQBH010000989.1:0-2766 GCA_035635315.1 Longimicrobium sp. | reverse complement strand
ACGCACTCACGCACTCACGCACTTTCGCACTCTCGCACTCTCGCACTGTGTCGTCGTCGTCCTTCGGAACCTCCCTCCCGTCCATCGCCGTCCCTCCGCCGGGGCCGCGCTCGCGCGCGCTGGCGCAGGAGCTGGCGCGCTGGGAGTCGCCCAACGTCACCTACCTGGCGGACGACTTTCCGGTGTTCTGGGACGAGGCGCGCGGCGCCAACGTGCGCGACGTGGACGGCAACGTGTTCGTGGACCTGACCGCCGCCTTTGCCGTGGCGGGGCCGGGGCACGCGCACCCGCGCATCGTCGAGGCGATCCAGCGCCAGTCCGCGCGCCTGCTGCACGGCATGGGCGACGTGCATCCCCCCGCCGTGAAGGTCGATCTTCTCCGCGCGCTGGCTGAAGCTGCGCCCGGCGGGCTGACGAAGAGCGTGCTCGCCAGCTCCGGAGCGGAGGCGGTGGAGGCCGCGCTCAAGACCGCGATGATCGCCACCGGCAAGCCGCGGGTGCTGGCGTTCCACGGCGGCTACCACGGGCTCACCTACCGCGCGCTCGCCGTCAGCGGCCGCGAGGACTTTCGCGCGCCCTTTGCCGCGCAGCTGGGGGCCGCCGCCGTCTTCGTCCCCTACCCGTACGCGTACCGCTCGCCCTTCGGCCGCGACCCGGAGGAGGTGTGCGCGGCCACGCTGCGGCTCATCGAGCACACGCTCGACACGCCCGGCTCCGCCAGCGAGGCCATCGGCGCCATCCTGGTGGAGCCGATCCAGGCGCGCGGCGGCGACGTGGTGCCGCCGGACGGCTTTCTCCCGGGCCTGCGCCGCATCTGCGACGAGCGCGGGCTGCTGCTGATGCTTGACGAGATCTACACCGGCTTTGGCCGCACGGGGCGGTGGTTCGCGTGCGAGCACTGGGGCGTGGTGCCGGACGTGATGATGGTGGGCAAGGGGCTCACCGGAGGCTTTCCCTTCGCCGCCTGCATCGGCACCGACGCGGTGATGGAGCACTGGCCGAAGTCGACCGGCGAGGCGCTGCACACCTCCACCTTCCTGGGCCACCCGGTGGGGTGCGCGGCCGCGCTGGCGTCGATGTCGGTGCTGCGCGAGGAGCGGCTGGTGGAGCGCTCGGCGGAGCTGGGCGCGCGGATGATGGCCCGGCTGGTGGACCTCGCGGCTGGCCATCCCAACGTGGGAGAGGTGCGTGGGCGGGGGATGCTGATCGGGATGGAGATGGTGCGCGACCGGACGACGCGCGAGCCGGCGCCCGAGCTGGCGGGGCGGCTGGTGGTGGAGGGGCTGCGGCGCGGCGTGCTGCTGCTGGGCGGCGGCGTCTACGGCAACGTTCTTTCCCTTTCCCCGCCCTTCGTCCTTGCCGACGCGCAGGCGGACCACGCGCTCGGCGTCATCGGCCAGATCCTGCACGAGATGCGGTGACGCGGAGCTCCGGCACGGGACTGGCTTGCGGACGGGGCGTTTGCCGGATGCGATCCACCTCTGCCGGAGGACGTGAACGATGAGAAAGCTGCGCCTGAACGCCGAAGACCTGACCGTGGAGTCGTTCGCGACCGCCAGCGCCACGGACGAGCGGGGTACCGTGCGCGGCCACGAGGCGACGGAGGGGTGCAAAGTCACGGAGTCGTGCACCAACTGCACGTACGACGACACGCTGTGCGGCCTGACCAGGGCCTGCTCCCACGCTCCCCCGCTCTGCTGATTGCAAGACGAATCCGCAAAGCGGAATCGACGCGCAACGGGGTGTTGCCAGACCTCGGACCGCGATTGGCTTCCTGAGGGAGGCGCCGCGCCGCACCTTCATCATCCAGGAGCCGTGGCGCCGACCGAAGGACCTCGCCGGCAGAACCGCGGGGCCGGCTCCATGCCCTGATCCAGCGGTGTGGCCGAGAGAAGGTCCTTCGGTCGCGCAAACGGAAGTTCCGTCGGAGGTTTTCGCGCGGCGCTCCCTCAGGAAGTCAGCGGCTTTCTGGATCGCGGAAGACGCAAACGGCCTCCGCTCGCGTGAGCGGAGGCCGTCGATCGTCATCCAGCGGAGCCCGGGTCAGTCCTCGGGCGTCGGCGAGAGGGCGGACTGGAGCAGGCGCTGCAGCTCGCCGCTGCGGGAGAGCAGGTTCTCCGTCAGCGGCTCGATGGCGATCATCCGCTCGCGCAGGCGCTCTTCGTAGGCGCGCGTCTGGCGGGCGATCTCCGGCTGGCGCTGCACGGCGGAGCGCACCCTCATGAAGCGGGCCTGGATCTGCGCCAGCTCGCGCTCCAGCAGCGAAAGGCGGTCCGTATCGCCGCGCTGGCGGGCAGCGGCCACCTCGGCCGGCATGCGCTCCACGCGCGCGGCCAGGCGCGGCAGCTCGGGATCGGCCGCGTCCATGGCGCGCTGCACGGCCCGCATCAGCTGCTCGCGCGCCTGCGCCAGCGACGCATCGGCCAGCGCGCGGTCGTGCACACGCTGCAGGTGCGTGCTGATACTCTGCAACTCGCCGTACCAGTTGATGACCGACTCGCGCGCGCCGGCTTCCGGCTTCATGTTGCGGGAGCCGGGGGCCTCCGCGGTCATGGGCCGCGCCTGCGCCGCCCCGGTGAGCGGCAGTGCCGTGACGACGGCGGCGAGCACGAAGGCCCGCCGGATGGATCCCGCCAAGCGATGAACTCCCTGGGAGGTTGGAGCGCCGGAGCGTCCGGCAACGGAGCGCCGCCCCCCTTCCGGAGCGCGGCGCCCGTCTACAACCCCGCAACGCGCGCGGAGTTTCACTTTCGGGCACACCCCTCC